>JBHAES010000423.1:0-4842 GCA_041855725.1 Actinomycetota bacterium | reverse complement strand
TCACGCACCTCGACGGCGACCGGGTCGACCACGGGGCGGGTCGTCTCCCCGCGGACGAGGCCGTCATAGGTGAGGCGGACCCGCCGCCGGTGCTCGACGGCGTCGGCGAGGGTGGCGCGCACGTCGTCGGCGCCCGCGGCGAGTGTCACCACGGCCTGGTGGGCGGTGTCGCCCGCGAACCCGCCGAGCTTGGCCAGCGCCCCGTCGATGGCGCCGTACGCCTCGGGCGCGGCCACCGCGCGGATCGCCTGGAGCGCCAGCACGAGCGCCACCGCCTCGTCGGTGGTGAACCGCAGCGGCCGGGGCAGCATGTCGGCGTTGGTGAGGTTCACCACGCCCTCGCCCGCCACCGCGTCCATGTCGACCTCGATGAGGTCGCCCGGCAGCCCGCCCGGCAGGCCGCAGAAGTAGGCCACCTGGAGGTCGCCGCGGATCTGCTGCGGGGTGGTGCCGAACGCGGCCGCCACCTGGGCCAACGGCACCCCCTGGTGCTGCTGCAGGTACGGGATGAGGGCCAGCAGCCGGGCCACCTGCTCCGCCGACGTGCTCACCGGGCCGCCTCCGCCTCGCCCGACAGCGGGCGGGAGGCCACCGCCGTCAACCGGGCCACGACCGCGTCGCGGACCTCGTCGGGGCCCAGCACCACCACCCCGGCCGCAGCCGTGCACACCTCGCCGGCGAGCTCGTCGGTGCGGTCGTACGGCACCCGGTGGGCGGTGTAGCCGCTCGGCACCGGCCGTGGCGGCTCGACGCCCGGCGGCAGCGGTGCGCCGCGGCGCCGCAGCCCGGGTGCCGCCTCCCGGTGGATCGCCAGCACCGCCATCCGTTCCCCGACGACGGTCGGCTCGAGCGAGGCGGAGCAGCGGTCGAGCTCGGCGGCCGGCGGCGTCGCGTACGCACCGGGGGCGCCCGCGGCCTCGACCTCGCCGACGACCCTGGACAGCTTGAACATGCGGGGCGCCTGCCGATCGCGGTCGTGGCCCAGCACGTACCACGACCCGCGCCGCGACAGGACCCGCCACGGCTCCAGCGTGCGCCTCGCCCCGGCCTCGCGGTAGTCGAACCGGATCGGGGTGCGCGACAGGCACGCCTCCCACACCGTCGCGAACCCGGGCTCGCGGACCGCCACCGCCCCCACGACCCCCATCCGGCCGGGCTCGGGCTCGACCCCGGCGGCGCGGAGCTTCGCGATCGCGGCCTGGGTGGAGCGGGCGAGCGTGGCGTCCCGGAACACCTGCGCGGCCAGGCCCAGCACCACCCGCTCGTCGTGGGTGAGCTCGACCGGCGGCAGCTCGAAGTCGCCGCGGCGGATCCGGTAGCCCGGCTCGTCGTCGAACAGCGGGTCGTCGGTGCCCGTCTCGACCGGGACCCCCAGCTGGCGCAGCTCGTCCTTGTCGCGCTCGAACGTACGCTGGAACGCCGCGTCGGACAGGCCCGCGTACCCCTCCACCACGCCTCGCAGCTGCTCGCGGGTCACGAACCGGCGGCTCACCAGCAACGCGATGGTGAGGTTGAGGAGCCGCTCCGACTTGCGCGGTGCCATGCACCCTCCTCCCCCTCGAGCCGGGCGGGTCGCTGCGGGAGGCGTCGACTCCCGGCTGCGTGGTCGACGGTGCCCAGTCTTGCAGAACCGCGTCGCTCCGGCCCGGTGCCCCGCCGTCGCCGCGGGCAGGCACGGCGCCGAGGGCGCTGACGCGTCACCCCTGCGGGTCGACGACCGAGCCACGCTCGGCCGTGCCCTCGAAGGTGCCCGTCGCGAGCAGCTCGGTCACGGGAGTCGGTGGCCTTCGCGAGGCCTGCCCCGTCGGTCCCCAGGTCCACACGGCGCCGACTCGCGGCGCCTGGTCTGCGGGTGCGCCCGGCCGTCGCCCCCCGGCGCGGCGCCGGGACCGTGACGAGCCGGATAGGCTCGGCCGGTGCCCGCCGGTCGTTTCGCCCCCTCCCCCACCTCTGACCTGCACCTGGGCAACCTGCGCACGGCGCTCGTGGCGTGGCTCGCGGCCCGCACGACCGGGCGCGACTTCCTCGTCCGCGTCGAGGACCTCGACCAGCAGCGGGTCGCCGCCGCCCAGGGGGTCGCCGCCCGCCAGCTCGCCGACCTGGCCGCCCTCGGGCTCGACCACGACGGCGAGGTGGTGGTGCAGTCCCGGCGCACCGCCGCGTACGAGGCCGCCCTGGCCCGGCTCGAGACGTACGAGTGCTACTGCACCCGCCGCGAGATCGCCGAGGCGGCGCAGGCCCCTCACGACGGGGTGCGCGCCTACCCGGGCACCTGCCGCGACCTCACGGCGGCCGAGCGCGACGCGCGGCGCCGCCGCCGGCCGCCCGCCCTGCGGGTGCGGGCCGGCGGGGCGTCGGTGACCGTCCACGACGCGCTCCACGGCGAGGTCACCGGCGAGGTCGACGACTTCGTGGTGCGCCGCAACGACGGGGTGCACGCCTACAACCTCGCCGTCGTGGTGGACGACGGGCTCCAGGGTGTCGACCAGGTCGTCCGCGGCGACGACCTGCTCGGCTCGGCGCCCCGCCAGGCCTGGCTGGCCCGGCGTCTCGGGTTCGGCGTGCCGGCGTACGCCCACGTGCCGCTCGCCGTGTCACCGGGCGGGACCCGGCTGGCCAAGCGCGACGGTGCGGTGACGCTGGCCGACCTCGCCGCCGTCGGCGTCGGACCCGCGCAGGTGGTGTCACGGCTCGCGGCGTCGCTGGGGCTCGCCGCCGCCGGCGAGCCCGTGACGCCGGTCGACCTGATCGGGCGCTTCGACCTGGCGCGGGTGCCCCGCGACCCCTGGGTGGTGGGCTGAGGACGACCGCCACAAAGAACGATCGCTCCCGGTCGGTCCGCCGGCCCTCGACGTCTGCCGGGCGCCAGCATGGCCGTGCGGTGCTGGGCGCAGCGGCGCAGCACTGCCCGCCGAGCCCGTGCGCGAGGAGGGCGAACCGCTCTGGTGCGGTGCGCGTCCAGAGAGGGCGATGGCTCCGAGCCCGAGGCGCAGGCCCTGGCGCAGCGGTGCCGTCGTCGGCGACAGGGAGATCCTCGACGTACGGCACGGGTGCCCCGGCGGAACGAGGGCGGCGCAGCCGACGTCAGCCGGTGCCCGGGCCGGCACACGAGACCGACCACGGAACCGACGACCACCAGGCAGAGGCAGGGTCAGGCGGTCGACTGGGCGAAGAGGATGTCGACGACGTAGACCATCGTCTCGCCCTCCTTCACCCCGATCTTGCGGTTGCCGGACGGGTAGGCCTTGTCGGCCGGGACGACGATGAGCACCCGGCTGCCGACGGTCTGCCCCACGAGGGCCTCCGTCCAGCCCGGAACGGTGGTGGCGAGGCTGCCGGTGACCGGCTGGTAGCCGTAGGTCTGCTTCACGACCTTGCCGGTGCTCCACGCGACCTCTGCGTAGTTGACCTGGATGCCGTCGGTGGCGGCCAGGGGGCGGCCGGTGCCCTTGATCAGCGGCTGCACCACGAGGCTGGTGGGCGGGGTGGCGGCGGTGTCGACCGTGATCACCGGCTTGGCGACCTCACCGGTCACCGTCGGCAGCCCTGCGGGTGGCGTCACCGTCTCGCCGACCGGGCCGGGCAGCGACACGGAGATGATGTCGACCACGAAGATCAGCGTGTCGCCCACCTCGATGCCCGCCTGCGGTGCGCCGCCGCTCGCGTCGTAGCCGTCGGGTCCCGTGATGGCCAGCAGCACCCGGCTGCCCGCCTTCTTGCCCTTCAGCGTGGTGGCGAAGCCGGTGATGACGCCGGTGATGGGGAAGGCCACCGGCTTGCCGCTGGAGAAGCTCTCGTCGAAGACCTCGCCGGTGCGGCCGTTGACGCCCTGGTAGCTGATCTCGAGCATGCTGTCGTTGCCGACCTCGGGGCCCGTGCCCTCGCTGAGCACCCGCGCCTGCGACTTCGCGATGCCCCACGGCGCCGGCACCGTCACCTTCGGGGTGGCGCCGAACCCACCCTCCACCGTGATCGCGCTCGTGTCCTCGGACGGCACGATCGACGACTTGGGCGTCTCCGACGCGGTCGGGGTCTGTGACGCGGCCGGCGTCGCCGACGGGCTCGTGATCTCGGTGGTGGTCGGGCTCGGGCTCGGGCTGGTCGCCGAGCTGGAGCAGGCAGCGAGGCCCAACGACAGCGCCACCGCGATGACAGTGCCGCCCACGCGGCCCAGACGATTCAACACGGCAACCAAGGCTACCCGCTCTCGCGTCGCCGGCGACGCCACCGCCCGAGCGGCCGAGACCACGTCCGGTCCGCCGCCGCCTGGCGTCGCTTCTTCCCCGTCCCGGCACCGTCCGGTCGCACCGTGCGGGTCGCGACGGGCCCTGCGCCGGAGCCGGTGCCACCCGCCCGTCGGCCCCGGGCCCGGGCCCGGGCCCGGTCCTGGGCCTGGCTGGCCGTCGCCCGTCAGCGGGGGGAGCGGCGGGGCTCGGTGCGCATCCGTTCGATCAGCGCGTCGACGGCCGGGTCGGCGGCGGCCAGCGGGTCGGGCAGGGCGAGGGTCCCGTCGGGCAGGTCCTTGACGGTGAAGGTGGCCCAGTCGGCCGCGTACGCCCGGTGGTGGGCGCCCGCCGCCGCGACCAGTCGGCCCCGCAGCCGGGCCCGGGTCGCCGGCGGGGTGGTGACGGCCCGGGTCACGTCGTCGTCGCTGGTCAGCCGCCGCAGCCCCGCCCCGCCCCGCGCCAGGGCTGCGGGCACCGCACCGCCCAGCTCGTGGTAGGCGAGGTCGAGCTGCGCCAGCCGCCGGTCGCCGAGGGCGAGGCCGTGCCGGTCGGCGTACGAGCGCAGCAGCCGCCGCTTCGCCACCCAGTCCACCTCGGTCGCCACCGGGTCGAGGTC
>JBHAES010000422.1:0-8044 GCA_041855725.1 Actinomycetota bacterium | reverse complement strand
TGCTGGGCACGGTCGTCGTCAACCGGGTCGAGGGGCGACGGGCATGAGCCCGGCCCGCGGCCGGAAGGTCGTCGTCGTCGCGCGCGGGCTGCCTGACGCGGGCGACCCGCTGCTCGGCATCTTCGAGCTCGACCAGGCGCGGGCCCTCGCCGCCGCGGGCCACGACGTCGTGGTGGTCGCCCTCGACGTCCGCTCCGTCCGACGCCGGCGCCGCCTCGGCGTGCACGTGACCCTGGTCAACGGCCCGCAGCCGTTGCGCGCGGTGGTGTGCTCGCTGCCGGTCGGCGCCGTCGGCGACGTGGCGACGGCGCGGGTGCTGCGCCTGGCGTGGCGGCTCGCGCGGCGGCGGCTGCGGCGGCACTGGGGCGAGCCCGACGTCGTCCACGCCCACTTCGCCCGCTTCGGCCTGGCCACACGTCGGGGCCGTGGCGACCGGTACGGCCACGTCGTCACCGAGCACTCGTCGGTGCTCGACGGCGGCGACCTGGCCGTCGGTGTCGAGCAGGTGGTGAGGGGCGCGTACGCGGCGGCCGACCGGGTGCTCGCCGTCAGCCCCCACCTGGTGGGCGTGCTGCGCGACCGGTTCGGCGTGGCGGCCGCGTACGTGCCGGACGTGGTCGACGTCGACCTGTTCGACCGGCCGCGGCGGCCCCGGGCGGCGGGGGAGCCGGCGCGGCTGCTCAGCGTCGGCAACCTCGTGCCGCGCAAGCGGATGGGGCTGCTCCTCGACGCGTACGCCGCGGCGCGGCTCGACGCGACGCTCACCGTGGTGGGCGACGGGCCCGAGCGGGCCGCCCTCGAGGCCCGGACACCGCCGGGGGTGGCGCTCGTCGGCGCCCGCGACCGTGAGGCGGTCGCCGGGCTGCTGGCCGCCACCGACGGGTTCGTGCTGCTGTCGCGCCACGAGACGTTCGGCGTGGTGTACGCCGAGGCGATGGCCGCCGGGGTGCCGGTGCTCTCGTCGCGCTGCGGCGGGCCCGAGGGGTTCGTCACCCCGGACGTGGGACGGTTCACCGACGCCACCGATCCGTCCAGGGTGGCCGCCGACCTCGCCGCGTTCGTGGCGGGGCTCGACCGTTACGACCCGGCCGCGGTGCGGGCGGCCGCGGTCGCGCAGTTCGCGCCGGCCGTGGTGGCGGCGCGGCTCACCGAGGTGTACGCCGAGGTCGCCCCGCCGGCCTGACCACCGATGGGGCCGCCCCCGCGACGTGACGGCTCAGTGCTCGTCGTAGTGGTCGCCGTGCTCGGCGTGCTTGTGGCCGTCGTGCAGGTAGTCGACGTGGTCGCCGTGCGCCACGGCTTCGTGGCCGCAGCCGGCGCCGTGGGTGTGCTCGGCGACGGTGTGCTCGGCGACGGACTCGTGCTCGTCGTAGTGGTCGCCGTGGAGGGCGTGGCGGTGGGTGCCGTGCACGTAGTCGACGTGGTCGTCGTGGGGCACGGCCTCGTGGCCGCAGCCGGCGCCGTGGGTGTGCTCGGCGGTGGTGTGCTCGGCGTGGATGTCGCTCATGATGCTCCGTTCAGTGGTGACGGGTGGGTCGGGTCCTCGTCCGTGGCGTGCGCCGCGGCCGGTTCCCGGACGTGGGCGAGCGCGTCGGCGACCACGTGGGTCACGTGCAGGTCGGCCATCTGGTAGACGACCTCCTTGCCGTGCCGACTCGAGGTCACCAGACCCGCCTGGCGCAGGGTGCGCAGGTGCTGGGAGACCAGCGGCTGAGACATGCCCGTCGCCTCGGCGAGGGCGCCCACCGTACGGGGTCGCTGCCCCAGCAGGTGCAGCAGCCCCAGCCGGGGCTCGCTGCCGAGGACCTTGAACAGCTGCGCCGCGGCGGCGAGCCCGGGGTCCACGTCCATGACCCTGCATCCAAGCACACGCATAAACAGATTGCAATGTGTGTATGCTACCGGGAAGGGTTCTCATCCTCAGGAAGGAGCGCGCGGCATGGCGGCCACGGGCAGGGAGCGTCGCAACACGGCGCAGAAGGAGGCGGTGCGCCAGGCGTTGGCGGCCGCCGCGGGCTTCGTCTCCGCGGGCGACCTGCACCACCGGCTCACCGCGGCCGGCAGCGGGGTCGGCCTGGCTACCGTGTACCGGCAGCTCAACGCGCTCGTCGAGGCCGGCGCCGCCGACACCATCCTCGTGCCGGGCGGCCAGCTCTTCCGCGCCTGCCGGCCCGACGACCACCACCACCATCTCGTCTGCGAGCGGTGCGGCACCGCGGTCGACATCGACCCGCCCGACGAGGCGTGGATCCTCGCCCTCGCCGAGCGCAACCACTTCGAGGTGACCCGTCACGTCCTCGAGGTGTTCGGCCGCTGCGCCCGCTGCCAGGGGTCGTGACCGGCGGCGGGGGGACCGGGCCGGGCGAAGGCGGCGGCGAGGTGCTCGAGCGTCGCTCGCCAGCTCTGGCGCTGGGCGGCGGCGTTGGCGGCCACGGTGCCCCCGAGCGCGCCCAGGAACGGGTGGCCGGGGTCGGTCGCCGGCGTCGGCGGGCCACCCACGAGGTGCCCGGCGCCCGGGAACGTCAGCACGGTCACGCGTGGCCCACCCCGCTCGCGGACCCGCGTCGCCAGCCGGGCCGCCATCTCGGCCGACGGCCACACCGTGTCCTCGTCGCCGCACACCGCCAGCACGTCGCCGGGCACCCGCTCGACCTCGATCACGGCGTCCGGGTACCGGGCCAGCTCGGCCAGCGGCACGTCGTACGGCAGGAACGGCACGTCGGCGCCACCTCGGCTCC
Organism: Actinomycetota bacterium; assembly: GCA_041855725.1. GTDB lineage: Bacteria > Actinomycetota > Actinomycetes > Propionibacteriales > Propionibacteriaceae > JBHAES01. The sequence continues at coordinate 5,306 of JBHAES010000422.1, read as the reverse complement.
ACGTCGACCGGGGGACGGCGGCGGCCGGGTCGTAGCCCTGCCACACCACGCACGACGGCGCCACGGCCACGACCGCCCGCACCGGGGTCCACGTGGCGAGCAGCAGCGCCGCCTCCGCCCCCTTCGAGCTGCCCAGCAGCCCCAGCCGGGTCGCGTCGACCTCAGGGCGGTCGGCCAGCCAGGCCACGGCCGCGTCGAACGTCTCCAGCGGCAGGCCGGTCATGACCTCCGGCTGGCCGGGACCGCCCCAGTACGACAGGGCCAGCGCGTGCCACCCGGCCGCCGCCAGCCCCTGCGCCTGCCGGTCGACGTGGTGCGACAGCCCGCCCTCGGAGCCGCCCAGCACCAGCACGGCCGGCGCGGTTCCCGCCGCCGCCCGGTGGTAGGTGCCCACCACGGCCCCGGAGCGCACCGGCGTCCCGCCCGGACCGGGTGCGGCGACGGGGGAGGGGGGCGGCATCCCGGTGCCCGTCAGGCCTCGAGCTGCTCGTGGAGCTCGTACCAGCGTTCCTCGAGCCCGCCCAGCTCCTGCTCCAGGGCGGTGACCTGCTCCATCGCCCGCGCCAGGGTGAGATAGTCCGCCGGGTCGTGGTCGGCCAGCGCCGTGCGGGCCGCGTCGATCTGCTGCTGCAGCCGTTCGGTGCGTCGCTCGATGGCGGCGATCTGCTTGGTCAGCGCCCGCACCTCGGCGCCCGACCGCCCCGGCGGGGCGCTCGGCTGCGCGCGTACGGGGGCCGCCGCCTGCTCCCGCTGCTCGGCCCGCAGCCGCAGGTACTCGTCGACCCCGCCGGGCAGGTGCCGCAGGCGGCCGTCGAAGATCGCGTACTGCTGGTCGGTGACCCGCTCCAGGAAGTAGCGGTCGTGCGACACCACCACCAGCGTGCCCGGCCACGAGTCGAGCAGGTCCTCGAGGGCGGCCAGCATGTCGGTGTCGACGTCGTTGGTCGGCTCGTCGAGCACGAGGCAGTTCGGCTGGTCCAGCAGCACCATCAGCAGCTGGAGCCGGCGCTGCTGGCCCCCGGACAGGTCCCGCACCGGGGTCGACAGCTGCGCGGGGGAGAACCCGAGGCGCTCCAGCAGCTGGCCCGGGGTCAGCTCGGTCGCCTTCGAGCCGGAGCCGAACGTGTAGGTGGCGCGCAGCCGGCCCACGATCGTACGCACCGGCTCGTCGAGGTGGTCGGCAAGGGCGTCGAGGCGCTGCGAGAGGGTGGCGACCTTCACCGTCGTGCCCCGCTTCACGCGGCCCGCGGTGGGGGCCAGGGTGCCGGCGACCAGGCCCAGCAGCGTCGACTTGCCCGACCCGTTGACACCGAGGATCCCGGTGCGCTCGCCGGGGCCGAGCCGCCACTCGACGTCGCGCAGCACGACCCGGTCGCCGTACGTGACGCCGGCGTCGACGAGGTCGACCACGTCCTTGCCCAGCCGCGCCACCGCGAGCGACCGCAGCTCGGTCGGGTTGCGCAGCTCGGGCACGTCGGCGATGAGGGCGTTGGCGGCCTCGATGCGGAACCTCGGCTTGCTCGTGCGGGCGGGGGCGCCGCGGCGCAGCCACGCCAGCTCCTTGCGGGCCAGGTTCCGGCGCCGCTGCTCGGTCGCCGCGGCCTGCCGGTCCCGCTCGACCCGCTGCAGGATGTAGGCGGCGTAGCCGCCCTCGAACGGTTCCACGACGCGGTCGTGCACCTCCCAGGTGGTGGTGCACACCTCGTCGAGGAACCAGCGGTCGTGGGTCACCACGAGCAGCGCGCCGGCGTTCGCCGGCCAGCGCCGCCGCAGATGGCCCGCGAGCCAGGCGATCGCCTCGACGTCGAGGTGGTTGGTGGGCTCGTCGAGGGCCAGGACGTCGTCGTCGCCGCACAGCAGCCGGGCCAGGGCGACCCGGCGCCGCTCGCCGCCCGACAACGTCGCCAGCCGCGCGTCCCAGGCGATGCCGTCCAGCAGGCCGCCGATGACGTCGCGCACCCTCGCGTCGCCCGCCCACACGTGCTCGGGCACGTCGCCGACGACCGCGTGGCCGACCGTGTCGTCGTCGTCGAGGGTGTCGGCCTGGTCGAGCACCCCGACGGTGACCCCGCCGCGTACGGTCACCCGGCCCGCGTCGGGCTGGAGCCGGCCGGAGAGCATCGCCAGCAGGCTCGACTTGCCGTCACCGTTGCGGCCCACGATGCCGATGCGGTCACCCTCGTCGACGCCGAGCGTCACCGAGTCGAACACCGCGGTCGTGGGGTACTCCAGCCGCAGGGCCTCCGCCCCCAGCAGGTGCGCCACCGGGCCCGACCTCAGCGGCCGCGCATGGCCTGGCGGGCCCCCTTGGCCGACGTCGGCAGCGGACCCTTGGGCAGCGGCAGCCGGGGCCGCATCGCGTCGAGGGCGCGCAGCCGGCTCGTGAGCTCGACCACCTCGGACTCGGGCAGCGCCTTCGGGAGCTTCTTGATGTAGGCCGCCAGCTTGTCGAGCGGCACCTGCTTCTCCTTGTCGCCGCACACCACGACCGTGACCGGCGCCCCGTAGCGCACGTTCTCGTGCTTCTTCTGCTCGGTGGTGAGCAGCTGGCGGACCCGGTGGGGGTCGCCCTCGCCCACCAGCACCACGCCACACCGGCCGACGACGCGGTGCACCACGTCGAGCTGGCGGGTGGCCGTGATCACCAGGGTGTGGTGGTAGCCCTTCGGCAGCATCCGCAGCGCCACCTCCGCCGAGCCCGGCTGGCCCGCGTAGCGCTTGTAGGTGGCCACCTTCACCCGCCAGGTGAGCACCGCCAGCCCGGCGGTCAGCGCCGCCATGAGGCCCACGAGCGACCACAGCCACCAGGTGCCGGGGGAGAGCACCCAGCCCAGGACCGTGAGCGCCGCCCAGGCCAGGAACGCGGCCCCGAACACCAGCAGCGGCAGCAGCCGGTCGAGCTCGCGGGTGGCCTTGTAGGCCTCGCGGACCTGCCGGACCCGACCCCAGTCGGCCGGGTTCGTCGAGGTGCGCCGGGCCTCCTTGAGCGCCTTCTTCTCGGCCTTCTGCTTCTCGGCCAGAGCCTTGGCGCGCTCGCTCGCCATGTCATGCCTCCTGGGTGGTCACAGTGGTGCCGGCCGTACGGCCGAGGGCCTGGAGCGCCTGCCGGTAGAGCCGGCCGGCGCGGTAGGAGGATCGTACGAGAGGGCCCGACAGGACGCCCACGAAGCCCAGCTCCTTGGCCTCCTCGGCGAGCTCGTCGAACTCCTGCGGCTCGACCCAGCGCTCCACCGGGTGGAGCGTGACGGCCGGGCGCAGGTACTGGGTGATCGTCACCAGGTGGGTACCCGCCGCCACGAGCTGGGCCAGCGCCTCGCTCACCTCGGCCCGGGTCTCGCCCAGCCCCAGGATGAGGTTGGACTTCGTGACCAGGCCGGCGGCGTTGCTGCGGCGCAGCACGTCGAGGGAGCGCTCGTAGGTGAAGCCCGGACGGATACGGCGGAACACGCGCGGCACCGTCTCGACGTTGTGGGCGAACACCTCGGGCCGGGTCTCGAACACCTGGTCGAGCAGCTCGGAGCGGCCGCTGAAGTCGGGCGCCAGCATCTCGACGCCGATCCCGGGCACGGTCCGATGGATCGCGCGGATGGTCTCGGCGTAGAGCCAGGCCCCCTCGTCGGGCAGGTCGTCGCGGCACACCCCGGTCACCGTGGCGTAGCGCAGCCCCATCGCGCGGACCGACTCCGCCACCCGCTCCGGCTCGGTGGTGTCGTAGCCCTTCGGCCTGGCCGACTCGATCTGGCAGAAGTCGCAGCGGCGGGTGCACGCGTCGCCCCCGATGAGGAACGTGGCCTCACGGTCCTCCCAGCACTCGAAGATGTTGGGGCAGCCCGCCTCCTGGCACACCGTGCGCAGACCCTCGTCACGCATGATGCGCTGGAGGTCGCCGTAGTTGGGGCCGGTCTGCACCCGGGTGCGGATCCAGGCCGGCTTCCGCTCGATCGGGGTGGCCGCGTTGCGGGCCTCGACCCGGAGCAGGCGTCGTCCTTCAGGGGAAACGGTCACCGGGTCAGCCTACCCGTACGGTCCGCGCGGCAGCCCGGCTCACCCGAGCGCCGACGGGCCCAGCAGCACCGTCAGCCACATGGCCACGAGGATGGCCGGGCCCATGGGCAGCTCGGTGCGCAGCCCGCCCCGGCGCAGGGCCAGCACCACGAGCGCGCCGAGGGCGTACACGATGAACGCGCCCGCCCCGCCGAGGAGCACGTGGCCCCACCCGGACCAGCCGAGGACCGTGCCCACGAGCAGGCCCAGCTTCACGTCGCCGAGACCGAAGTCCTGCGGCCGGATCCAACCGATCGCGAAGTACACGAGCATCAGCACGAGGCCGCCGAGCAGCGCCGTGCCGAGGCGACCCCAGCCGCCCAGGGCCACGGCGGCGAGCAGGAGGCCGGCGACGGTGGCGAGGTAGCCGGGGAAGAGGATCCGGTTCGGGATCGTCAGCGAGGCCAGGTCACCGCAGCACAGCAGGGCGCTGACCACGGCCACCGTCACGAGCGCCGGCACCTCCCAGGCGGTGCCGGCCCCCAGCCCCGCCGCCACCCCGGCGACGGCGGCCACGGCGGCGAGCACCGCGGTGCGCAGCCAGAGCGAGTCAGGCCGATGGGTGTCGGCGCTGGCGGCGGCCCGTTCCACGAGCCGGCGGGTCGACCCTGCCAGGGCGGTCGCCGCGGCAGCCGCCACGGCACCGCCCACGAGTGCGGCCCACATCACTGCGAGAAGGTCTCGATGAGACGGATCACGCCGGGCCCCATGACGACCATGAAGAGCACGGGCAGGATGCAGACCATCAGCGGGATGACCACCTTGACGGGGATCTGCATCGCCTTGTGCTCGGCCCGCTGGCGCCGCTTCTTGCGCATCTCGGCAGCCTGCGTGTTGAGCACGCCCGCCAGGGCGAGACCGTACGCCTCGGCCTGCACGATCGAGCGGATGAACTGCTTCAGGTCGGGCACCTGGGTGCGCTCGGCGAGGTCCTCGTACGCCTGGCGACGGGTCTGGCCGACCTGGATGTCCTGCAGCGTGCGGATGAGCTCCTGGGCGAGCACGCCCTGGCCGTTCTTGGCCACCCGCACCATGGCCGCGTCGAAGCCGAGGCCGGCCTCGACCGCGATCGACATCTGGTCGAGGGTGTCGGCCAGCTCGAGGGTGATCTGCTCACGCCGCTCGATGCCGCGGCTGTGGAGCAGCAGGTCGGGCACGAAGTAGAGCAGCACCGGTGCCCCCAGGGCGGCGAACAGCGGCATCCCGCTGACGCCGTTGAGCACGACGAGGCCGGCGAAGACCAGTCCCACGACGGTGAGCAG
>JBHAES010000421.1:0-7087 GCA_041855725.1 Actinomycetota bacterium | reverse complement strand
CCGAGGTGGTGTTCACCTCGGAGCCGTCCGACGACCTGCTTGCCGCGCTGACCCTCGTCCGGGGGTGAGCACCGGTAGGGTCGAGCCCGTGAGGAGAGCCAAGATCGTCTGCACGCTCGGACCGTCCACCGAGGGCCCGGAGCGTATGGCCAAGCTCGTCGCGGCGGGGATGGACGTCGCCCGGCTGAACATGAGCCACGGTGACCACGACGAGCACCTGGGCCGGCTGAAGGAGGTGCGGGCCGCCGCGGCCGAGGCCGGCAAGGCGGTGGCGGTGTTCGCCGACCTGCAGGGGCCGAAGATCCGCCTCGGCAGGTTCGCCGACGGCCCCGTCACCCTGGTCGTCGGAGCCAGGTTCACCATCACCGTCGACGACGTGCCCGGCGACGTCACCCGGTGCTCCACCACCTTCAAGGGGCTGCCGGGCGACGTGAGCGTCGGCGACACCATCCTCATCGACGACGGCCGCATCGAGCTGCGGGCCGTCGAGGTGACCGCCACCGACGTGGTCACCGAGGTCGTCGTCGGCGGCCCGGTCAGCAACAACAAGGGCATCAACCTCCCGGGCGTGGCCGTGAGCGTGCCGGCCCTGTCCGACAAGGACGCCGACGACCTGCGCTGGGCGCTGCGCAACGGCGTCGACATGGTGGCCCTGTCGTTCGTGCGCAGCGCCCGCGACATCATCCCCGTCCGTACGGTGATGGACGAGGAGAACCGGCACGTGCCGGTGATCGCCAAGATCGAGAAGCCGCAGGCCGTCGACAACCTCGACGACATCATCGACGCGTTCGACGCGTTCATGGTGGCCCGCGGCGACCTGGGCGTGGAGCTGCCGCTGGAGGACGTGCCGCTGGTGCAGAAGCAGATCATCCGGGCGGCCCGCAAGTGGGCCAAGCCGGTGATCGTCGCCACCCAGATGCTGGAGTCCATGGTGTCGGCGCCGCGGCCGACCCGGGCCGAGGCCTCCGACGTCGCCAACGCGGTCCTCGACGGCGCCGACGCGGTGATGCTCTCGGGCGAGACCAGCGTGGGTGCCTACGCCATCGAGGCGGTCGAGGTGATGTCGCGCATCGTGAGCACGGTCGAGGAGCGGGGCTTCGCCTCGATCGCCGAGATCGAGTGGGACCCGCACACCGTCGGCGGCGTGATCGCGATCGCCGCCACGTCGGTGGCCGGGCGGCTCGGCGCACGCTACCTGGTGGCGTTCTCGAAGTCGGGCGACACCGCCCGCCGGCTGTCGCGGCTGCGCTCCGAGATCCCGATCCTGTGCTTCACCCCGTCGGAGGACACCCGGCACGTGATGGCCCTCGCGTGGGGGGTCACCACCTACACCACCGCCGAGCACACCGACCCGCAGGACATGCTCGACGAGGTCGACGGGATCCTGCGCGCCAGGAACCTGGCGATCCCGGGCGACCGCGTGGTGGTGGTGTACGGCTCGCCGATGGGCATCCCCGGCAAGACCAACACCCTCCACGTGCACCGCTACCTCGAGCACAGCGTGGTGGGCCGGGGCTTCACCCTCACCGGCTGACCAGCCGGGCCCACCGGCTGCGAGCGGGGCCGACGAGCGCGGTGCACGTACGGGGCCGTGGTGCCCGGGAAGGGAGTCGAACCCTCACGTCCTTGCGGACAGACGGGTTTGAGCCGTCCGCGTATGCCATTCCGCCACCCGGGCAGGCAGCGCCGACCATTGTGCCACGGCGCCGAGCACTCCGACGCCCGTGGCGGAGGCGAGCCCTCGACGGCGCGAGGGCAGCACCCGACCTGCGGGCGGCGCCGAGCGCGACCGCGGTGCCGCGCCCGAGGCGCGGCACCGGCTCACTTCTTCGGCGGCTTCTTGTGGGCCACCACGGCCTCGGCGACCTCGCGCATCGACTTGCGCAGGTCCATGGCGGTCTTCTGGATCCAGCGGAACGCCTCGGCCTCGGTCATGCCGCCCTCCTGCAGCAGGCCCTTGGCCTGGTCGACGGCCTTGCGGGTGGCGAGCCGCTCCTCGAGGTCGGCCACCTCGTTCTCGACGCTGATGATCTGGTCGAAGCGGGCGCGGGCGATCTCGATGGCCGGCACCACGTCGGAGGCGTCGAACGGCTTGACCACGTAGGCCATGGCGCCGGCGCCGGCGGCGCGGGCGACCAGGTCACGCTGCGAGAACGCGGTGAGCATCACGACGGGTGCGATGCGCTCGTCGGTGATCTGCTCGGCGGCGGTGATCCCGTCGACCTTCGGCATCTTCACGTCCATGACGACGACGTCGGGCTCCAGCTCCTTGGCCAGCGCGACGGCCTCCTCGCCGTCGGAAGCCTGGCCCACGACGTCGTAGCCGTGCTCGGTGAGGAGCTCGACGAGGTCGAGCCGGATGAGTGCCTCGTCCTCGGCGACGACGACTCGGGGACGCGGGGTGGCGTCTGGTGTGTTCTCAGTCACGGGAGCATTCTTCCACAGGGGTTGAGGATTCGGTCGGACATGGGCGGTACGAGTCCGAGGCGGCCGACCCGCCCTCGGCCGTCGCCACCCGCCGCCGACCCGTCCCTTCGACGCAGGCGGTCCGGTCGGCGGGCCTGGGACCCGGTCGGTCCCGGCCCGGGAGACGACGGCGGGGCCGGTACGGTGTCGGTGCCGTGCCGTAGGGTCGCGGGTGTGACGACCACCACGCCGAAGCGGGGCAAGCTGCTGCTGATCGACGGCCACTCGATCGCCTACCGGGCGTACTTCGCCCTGCCGGTCGAGAACTTCGCCACCTCGACGGGGCAGTCCACGAACGCCGTCTACGGGTTCACCGCGATGCTCATCAACGTGCTGCGCGACGAGGCGCCCACCCACGTGGCGGTGGCGTTCGACGTGTCGCGCACCACGTTCCGCACCCAGGTCTACCCCGACTACAAGGGCAACCGGTCCACCTCGCCCGAGGAGTTCACGGGCCAGGTGGCCCTCATCAAGGAGGTGCTCGACGCCCTGCGCATCGTGCACGTCGAGGTCGACGGCTACGAGGCCGACGACATCATCGCCACCCTCGCCACGACGGGTCCCGAGCACGACCTCGACGTGGTGATCTGCACCGGCGACCGCGACGCGCTGCAGCTGGTGAGCGACGAGGTGACGGTGCTCTACCCGCGCAAGGGGGTGTCCGACCTGGCCCGCATGGACCCCGACGCCGTGCTGGCCAAGTACCTCGTCGCCCCCGCGCGCTACCCCGAGCTGGCGGCGCTGGTGGGGGAGCCGTCCGACAACCTGCCCGGTGTGCCCGGCGTGGGCCCGAAGACGGCGGCGAAGTGGCTCGACGCCTACGACGGCCTCGAGAACCTGGTGCGCCGCGCGGCCGAGGTGCCGGGCAAGGCGGGCGAGTCGTTCCGGGCCCGGGTCGACGACGTGGTGCGCAACCGTACGGTCAACGCCTTGGTGCGTGACCTGGAGCTGCCGGTGACGATCGACGACACCGTGCGCCGCCCCTGGGACCGCGAGGCGGTGCACACCCTGTTCGACGCGATCGAGTTCCGGGTGCTGCGCGACCGCCTCTTCGAGACCCTGCCGCAGGACGACACCCCCGACGCCGAAGGCGGGTTCGCCGTGGTGGGCGAGGCCCTCGAGCCGGGCCGGCTGGCCGGGTGGCTCGCCGAGCACGGGACCGGTGGCCTCGCCGGGGTCGACGCCGTGGGGTGGTGGGGGTCGGGCACCGGCGACCTCACGGCGCTGGCGCTCGCCGCGTCCGACGGCGCGGCGGCATGGGTCGACACCGCCGCCCTCACCCCCGACGACGACGCCGCCCTGGCGGCCTGGCTGGGCGATCCGGACCGCCCGAAGGCGCTGCACGACGCGAAGGGCCCGATGCTGGCGGCGTGGGCGCGGGGCTGGGAGCTGCGGGGGCTCGCCAGCGACACCCAGGTGGCGGCCTACCTCCTGCGTCCCGACCAGCGCACCTACGACCTCGCCGACCTGTCGCTGCGCCACCTCCGGCGCGAGCTGCGCGTCGAGGCCTCCGGCGAGCTCGCGCCGGCGCCCGACCACGACGCGCAGGACACCCTCGACTTCGGCGGGCTCGACGCCGGCGCCGGGGACGACGCGGCTCGCGAGGCGTCGATGATCCGGGCCCGCGCCGTCATCGACCTGGCGGGGGCCCTCGCGGCCGAGCTGGAGAGCCGCGGCGGGTCGCACCTGCTCCACGACGTGGAGCTGCCGCTGCTGCGGACGCTGGCCACGATGGAGCGCACCGGCGTCGCCGTCGACGACGCCCTCCTGGCCGAGCTGCGCGACGGGTTCGACCGTCGGGTCGCCGACGCCGAGCAGGCCGCGTACGCCGTGATCGGCAAGGAGATCAACCTCGGCTCGCCCAAGCAGCTCCAGGTGGTGCTGTTCGACGAGCTCGGCATGCCGAAGACCCGCAAGGTGAAGACCGGCTACACCACCGACGCCGACTCGCTGCAGTCGTTGTACGTACGCACCGAGCACCCGTTCCTGGCGCACCTGCTCGAGCACCGCGACGCGATCCGGCTGCGGCAGACCGTCGACGGGCTGCGGGCCGCGGTGCGGCCCGACGGGCGCGTGCACACCACCTTCGTGCAGACGATCGCGGCCACCGGGCGGCTGTCGTCGACCGAGCCGAACCTGCAGAACATCCCGATCCGCACCGACGCGGGCCGCCGCATCCGCGAGGCGTTCGTGGTGGGCGACGGCTACGAGGCGCTGATGACCGCCGACTACAGCCAGATCGAGATGCGCATCATGGCGCACGCGTCGCAGGACCAGGGCCTCATCGAGGCGTTCCGGTCAGGGCGCGACTTCCACACCGTGATGGCCGCACGCGTGTTCGGCGTCGCCCCCGACGCGGTGTCGCTGGCGCAGCGGGCCCGCATCAAGGCGATGAACTACGGCCTCGCCTACGGGCTGTCGGCCTACGGCCTGTCGCAGCAGCTCGGCATCGAGACCGCCGAGGCGAGGGTGCTCATGGACGAGTACTTCGAGCGGTTCGGCGGCGTGCGCGACTACCTGCGCGGCATCGTCGACCAGGCCCGCAGGTCGGGCTACACCGAGACGATCCTGGGCCGGCGCCGCTACCTGCCGGACCTGGGGTCGTCCAACCGGCAGCGTCGCGAGATGGCCGAGCGCATGGCCCTCAACGCCCCCGTCCAGGGTTCGGCGGCCGACATCATCAAGGTGGCGATGCTCGACGTCGAGGCGGGTCTCGCCGACGCCGGGCTTCGGTCGCGCATGCTGCTGCAGGTCCACGACGAGCTGGTGCTCGAGGTGGCGCCGGGCGAGGGCGAGGCGCTCGCGGCCCTGGTGCGCGAGCGCATGGGCCGTGCCGTCGCGCTCGACGTGCCGCTCGACGTCTCGGTGGGGGTGGGACGCAGCTGGCGCGAGGCTGCCCACTGACAGGCCGGCGTGACCGCCTGGTGACACCGTCGTCCCGCCTCGCGGGCATCCCGGATTGACCCTCGCGAGCGGCGGCGGTTAGGCTGTTCGGGCACTGTGACCTGCGCGGCTTCGGCATGGAGTAGGTCGTGCATCCGTACGTGTCGGCTCTCGAGATCGGTTCTTACGGGGGTCGCAGGGCACTCAGACCACCATCGGAGCCCTTCTTCATGACGCCCTCTCCCGAGGCCACCAACGTCGCCGTCGACGACATCGGCTCGCCTGAGGCTTTCCTCGCGGCCATCGACGCCACCATCAAGTACTTCAACGACGGTGACATCGTCACCGGCACCGTCGTCAAGGTCGACCGTGACGAGGTCCTGCTCGACATCGGCTACAAGACCGAAGGGGTCATCCCCTCCAAGGAGCTGTCCATCAAGCACGACGTCGACCCGTTCGAGGTCGTGCAGGTGGGTGACGAGATCGAGGCCCTCGTCCAGCAGAAGGAGGACAAGGAGGGCCGGCTGATCCTGTCCAAGAAGCGCGCCCAGTACGAGCGCGCCTGGGGCACGATCGAGAAGGTCAAGGAGTCCGACGGCGTCGTGGTCGGCCGCGTCATCGAGGTCGTCAAGGGCGGCCTGATCGTCGACATCGGCCTGCGCGGCTTCCTGCCCGCCTCCCTGGTGGAGATGCGCCGCGTCCGTGACCTGCAGCCGTACGTGGGTCAGGAGCTCGAGGCCAAGATCATCGAGCTCGACAAGAACCGCAACAACGTGGTGCTGTCGCGTCGCGCCTGGCTGGAGCAGACCCAGTCCGAGGTGCGCCAGAACTTCCTCACCCAGCTCCAGCGGGGCCAGATCCGCAAGGGTGTCGTGTCGAGCATCGTCAACTTCGGTGCGTTCGTCGACCTCGGCGGGGTCGACGGCCTCGTGCACGTCTCCGAGCTGTCGTGGAAGCACATCGACCACCCGTCCGAGGTCGTCGAGGTGGGCCAGGACGTCACCGTCGAGGTGCTCGACGTCGACATGGACCGCGAGCGGGTCTCCCTGTCGCTCAAGGCGACCCAGGAGGATCCCTGGCAGACCTTCGCCCGCACCCACCAGATCGGCCAGATCGTGCCCGGCAAGGTCACCAAGCTGGTGCCGTTCGGTGCGTTCGTGCGGGTCGAGGAGGGCATCGAGGGCCTGGTGCACGTGTCCGAGCTGGCCGAGCGTCACGTCGAGATCCCCGAGCAGGTCGTCACGGTCAACGACGAGGTCATGGTCAAGATCATCGACATCGACCTCGAGCGTCGCCGCATCTCGCTGTCGCTCAAGCAGGCCAACGAGGGTGTCGACATCGCGGCCGACGACTTCGACCCCGCGCTGTACGGCATGACCGCCAGCTACGACGAGGACGGCAACTACATCTACCCCGAGGGCTTCGACCCCGAGACCAACGAGTGGAAGGCGGGCTACGAGGAGCAGCAGCGCGCCTGGGAGCAGCAGTACGCCGAGGCGCACGCCCGCTGGGAGGCGCACAAGCGTCAGGTCGAGGAGGCCGAGCAGGCCGACTCGCACGCCGCCGTCGCCGCCGGGAACGCCACGTCGTTCTCGGCCGGCGGGTCGGGGGAGGGCTCGCTGGCCTCCGACGAGGCGCTGCAGGCCCTGCGCGACAAGCTCAAGGGCGGCAACGCCTGAGCGGTACCGACGATCGAGAGGGCTCCCGCGGTGGCGGGGGCCCTCTCGCGCGCGTGGGG
>JBHAES010000420.1:0-6605 GCA_041855725.1 Actinomycetota bacterium | reverse complement strand
GCCGTCACCCCTACCTCGGCGGCGGCGTCGGCGATGGCCCGGCACGCCCCGGCGACGTCGTCGTCGGTGAGGTCCTCGTGCGCCCACAGCACCATCAGGCGTGACAGCGCGTCGACGGTGCAGGGCACGTCGGCGGCATCGTACGTGACGTGCGGCGCGAGGGTGAACGGGTACCCGGACGTGCCGAACGTGACCCGGTCGCGGGTGGCGGCGAGGCAGTCGAAGATGGGGGAGCCGATGTAGCCGGGCGTGACGGGCAGGCCGCGGGCGGCGAGCGCGGCCCCGTACGCGTTGCGGACGGCGGCGGGCACGAAGAACGGGTAGCACCAGTACGAGGCGGCCCCGCCCGGCGGCGGCTGCCACACGGCGAGGCCGGGTACGGCGCGGACGGCGTCGTCGAGCCGGGCGGCGATGGCGCGGCGACGCTCCAGCACGGACGCGAGCCGGGGCAGCTGCGGCACGCCGACGGCCGACTGCAGCTCGGTGATCCGGTAGTTGAGGCCGAGCGTCGGGTAGCCGCGCGCGCCGGTGGCCGACCGGTCCCACCCCTTGTCGCGGAACAGGCGCAGGCGGGTGGCGAGGGTGTCGTCGTCGGTGAGGCAGAAGCCGCCGTCGCCGGTGGTGAGGTGCTTGGACTGCTGCATGCTGAACATGCCGACGTGGCCGTAGCGGCCGACGTACTCGGAGTGCAGACGGGTGGCGTGCGCCTGGCTGCAGTCCTCCAGCAGGGCGAGGCCGCGCTCGTCGCACAGGCGCCGGACGGCGCGGGCGTCGCTCACCCCGCCGAACAGGTGCACGAGCATGACGGCGCGGGTGCGGTCGGTGAGCACCGCCTCGATGGTGTCGACGGTCATGGCGAGGTGCTCGTCGAGGTCGCAGAACACGGGGACGAGCCCCTGGAACAGCAGGGGGACGACCGAGCCGGCGTCGGTGACCGGGCCCACGACCACCTCGCTGCCCGGCTCGAGGTCGAGGGCGGCGACCGCGCAGTGGATCGAGGCGGTGCCCGACGACACCGCCACGGCGTGCCGGGCCCCGTAGTACGCGGCCAGCTCGGCCTCGAACCGCAGCGTCCAGGGGCCGCCGATGCTCGACAACGAGCCTGAGGCGAGCGCGTCGGCGCAGGCGGCGAGGGCGTCGTCGCCGAACGGGCGCCGGGTGGTCCAGGTCATGTGTCACCTTCCTGACTCGTCCGAGCCGTACGTCCCCCTGCGCGCCGGGACGGGCGGTGTGCGCCCGCCCCGGGGGAGCGGCCAGCCACGACCCCTCCAGGCGCCTGCCTGGAGCGCTGCCGTGGGACGGATGCGCTGGGGATCTCCTCCGTCGCTGCTCCCGGGATCCACCCCATCACAGACCGGCGAGGAAGTAAACGCTTTCTCTCAGGTGTCCTGACCCTCTTGCCGTGGCGCCCGGCGACCCTTAGGCTCCCGAGAAAGCGTTTACCCCATGTCGTGCGAGGCGCCGCACCCCGCCCACCGCCGGGCTGGGTCCCAGCCGAACGTCGTCCCAGGAGGTCCCCATGCGCAGCCGCACCGTACGAGCCGTCCGCCCCTCCGCCCGCCGGGTCACCGGCCGCCTGCGCGCCGGCCTGCTCCGCGTCGGCGCCGCCGCCCTCACCCTGGTGCTGGTCGTCGCGCTCACGGTGACGACCGCCCCCGACGCAGCGGCGTGGGGCGGCCGTGGGCTGCCGCGGTCGTACGCGGCACCGCCCGCCCCGGGCGGCACGATGGCCGACCTCGGCAGCCCGATGTCGTCGCTCACCGTGGTGGAGGGCGCGTTCGGGCTCATGGACGGCCGCCTCGTCGCGTACGCGGCCCCGATGGGCGAGAACGCCGCCCTCAACGTGTCGACGGTGACGGGCTCGCCCACCACGCAGCTGGGCCGCTACCCGATGCCCGGCGCGTCCGGCGCACCCACGATCGCGGTGGCCCCCGACCAGAAGGTCTACGTGGGCACGTACTACGACGGGCACCTCTACGAGTTCGACCCGGTGTCGCGCACCATGACCGACCTCGGCCGGGTCACCGCCGACGCCGAGTACGCGTTCGGCCTGTCGGTGGCGCCCGACGGGACGGTCTACGGCGGCACCTACCCCGACGCGAAGGTGTGGTCGTACCGGCCGGGAGCCGGGTTCGCCGACCTGGGCCGGGTCACCGGCGACCTCGACGTGAAGTACACCCGCACCGTCTACGACCCCGACCATCACGCCCTGTGGGTGGGCACCCAGGCCGTCGCGGGGCTCTACCGCCTCGACCTCGCCACCCGGGCCGTGACGCAGGTGGCGCTCACCGCGCCGCCGAAGCCGGTCACCAGCGTCCCCGACCTCGACTACGCCGAGGGCAGGGTGATCGTGAGCTACGGCGGCTACCTGCGCGTGATCGACGCGGCCACCGCCACCGAGGTGCCGGTCACCGACGGCGACACCGGCGAGGTCACCACCGGCTACCTCGTCAGCGGCCGCGGGGTCTCCGAGCCGCGCCGCGGCGGGGTGTACTTCGGCTCGCTGCACGCCGGCGCCGTCCACGTGGTGCGCTACGACCTGGCCACCGCCACGGTGCGGCGTACGGGGCATCGCGCCACCCGCGGCGCGCTCATCGGGTTCGGCTGGGCGAGGGAGAACGACCACGACGTGCTCTACGGGTTCGCCGGCAACTACTCCGGCGGCGCCTTCCGCTACGACATCGACGCGGGCGCCGCCGGCAGCCTCCAGCTCCAGATCACGCCGTCCCCGTCGCCGTTGCAGCACCTGCTGCCGAGCTCCGACGGCACGAGCGTGCTCGTCAACGCCTTCCAGAACGGCAACACCTCCCGCTACGACGTGGCGTCCGGCACCTCGAAGCCGGTGACCAGGCTGGGCCAGGTGGAGGACTGGCTGCTCAGCGGCGACACCGTCCACGCCGGCACCTACCCCAACGGCGCCCTCGTCTCGGTGCCGGCGGCGGCCACCTCGTCGACACCCCTCACCACGTACACGACCCTCAAGGACCCCCACCGGCAGATCCGCCCCATCGAGGCGAAGGAGCGCGAGGGCCGGATCTGGTACACCACCGCCCCCGACTACAGCGAGCGCGGCGGGGCGGTCGCCGTGCTCGACCCGGCCACGAGGACCGTCGACGTCACCCGCGGCGTCGTGCCCGACCACACCCTGGCTGCCCTCGAGGTCGTCGATGGCAGGGTCTACCTGGGCTCGTCCACCGAGGGCGGCACCGGCACCGACCCGGTCCCCGGCGAAGGGCGACTCGTGCAGTGGGACCCCGCCACCAAGCAGGTCGTGCGCAGCATCGTGCCGGTCCGCGGGGCCCGTACGGTCAACGCGCTCACCCTCCGCAACGGCAAGCTGTGGGGGCTCGCCGACTCCACCCTGTTCGTGGTGGACCTGGCCCGGTTCCGGGTGGAGCGCCGCCTCGACCTGGGCGTGACGAGCACCGTCCGCGCGTACGGCGGCGAGATCGTGGTGCACCCCAACGGGTACGTGTACGTGAGCGTCGGACGCGCCGTCATCGTGGTGGACCCGTTCGCGTTCACCACCGCGACCGTGGCCGCCGACGGCACCCAGCGGCTGGAGCTGTCGTCCGACCGGACGCTGTGGACCCTGCTCAAGCCCGACACGTCCACGACGTTCCTCGACCTCGGCCGCTACACGCCGGCCGCGACCCCCTGCCCGAACCCGGACACCCGTGACTTCGTGACCCTGTTCGGCGTGCAGACGAGGGTGCGCAACCGGTTCGTCGTCACGGGCTGCACGCTGCAGGACCTGTTCCCCCTCACGCGGGAGGGCACCCGGTCGTACGCGGGCACCGTGAACCCGTGGCTCGACCAGATGGTCGCCTCCGGCGCCATCACCCGAGCCGAGCGCGACGAGCTGTGGCGCGCCGCGAAGCGAGGCCGGTGACCGCTGCCCGAGGTCCGTACGAGGTGCGGCTCGCCGGTGCCCGCTCGGGGGCTGGCCGAGAGAGCCCGACGACGGGTGAAGGCAGCGCCGGCGCCCGGCCGCCCGGGGAGGTGCCGCCGCCGAGGCCTCGACGTCAGCGTCTGGAGCGAGCGCTGGGGGCGGGGTGAGCCGGCGGCGGGGGACCGCGGTGGTGACTGGTTCCGGCCGGGTCCGCCCATCCGCCACCACCAGGCCGAGACGAGTCCCGACGCCCTCACTTCTCGAGCCGGCCCCGACTCGAGAAGTGACAGCTCGACTCGAATCGTGACAGCTCGACTCGAATCGTGACAGCTCGACTCGAATCGTGGCAGCTCGACTCGAATCGTGGCAGCTCGGCTCGAAGGGTCCGGCTCGCAGGGCACAGGTACGTCTGGTGCGTCGACGGGACGCTGAAGGTGCTCGATGCCGAGGTCGGGCGCTGTGCACGTTGACGGCCGTCGCGCCCGTCAACGCCGGTCACCGCCCGTCGGGGCGCAAGGTGCCGGGCGTCACCACCGTACGGAGCCCGGCGAGCAGCACGGCGACGGCCTCGTCGAAGTGGTCGGCGAGGTAGGACCCTGAGTCGGCGCGGGCGACGGCGGCGGCCAGCGGGGCCGGGAGCGCGGGGCCGAGGGCGTCGGCGTCGGGCTCGGGGACGTCGTCGTGACCGGGCACGGGTGACACCTCCGCCACGAGGATGCCGCTGAGCGCAGGCAGGAACACGTTGAGCAGGCGCAGCACCGTGTCGGGGTCGAGACCCGCCTCCTCGAGCGCGGCCAGCACCGGCAGGAGGTGGGTGACCGCGGCGGGGGTCGACACGGGACGCGTCGCCAGCAGCACGAACACCTTCGGGTGCGTCAGCGCCACCGTACGGAACGCGGCTGCCACCCGGCGCAGCACCTCGTCCCAGCTGGCGCCGGCCACGTCGAGGTCGAGCTCGAGCAGCAGGCGCTCGTGGAGCCCGTCGACCAGCGCCGCCTTGCTCGGCACGTGGTGGTAGAGCGACATCGCCTGCACGCCGAGCCGTGCCGCCACGCTGCGCATGCTCACCGCGTCGAGGCCCTCGGCGTCGGCGACCGCCAGGGCCGTGGCCAGCACGAGGTCGCGGCTCAGGGTGCCCCGGACGGATGTCATGCCTCTCATCCTTGTCGCTGCGACGGACGCCCGCAGCCCATCGCCCCCTTACGGTGTAAGGTTAGAGTGTTCTGGTCCCGCCTGGAGGCACGCCATGCCCACCCCCTCGCCGTCTCCCACCCCGCCCACCCCCGCCGAGCCGCCCCGGCCCGCCCTCGTCCCACCTGACCCCTCCGCGGCCCCCGCCTCGCTCGCGTCTCCCACCACGTCACCGGCCGTGTCGTCCGGCTCGGTCTCCCCGGCCCTCGTCGCCCCTGCCGCAGCGCCCGCGGTGCCTGCGCGGTCGGCCCCAGCCGCTGGGTCCGAGCTCGCTGACCCGGTAGCACCCGTGCCCGCCTCGCCCGCGGCTCTCGGCCCGTCCGAACCGTCAGCGGCTCCCGCCTCGCCCGTACCGGCCGCCCCGCCCTCGGTGCCTCCCCCGTCCGCGTCCCTCGGTCCCGCTCCGCCGGTTCCCACCTCGCCGGCCTCGGACCTCGCCCCCACCCGGGTCGCGCCGTCCCCGGCTGCACCGTCGCCGCCCTCGTTGCGGCGCTCGGCGGGTTTCGTACGGCTGCTCGCCGCCCAGACGGTCTCGAACGTCGGGTCGCAGGTGACGGGCCTGGCGCTGCCGCTCATCGCCGTGCTCGCCCTGCAGGCCACGCCTGCCGAGATGGGCCTGCTCGGCGCGCTCGACAACCTGCCCTACCTCCTCGTCGGGCTCTGGGTGGGCGTCGTGGTCGACCGGGTGCCGCGGCGGCGTCTCATGGTGGCGGTCGACCTGGCCCGCGCGGTGGTGGTCGCCTCGATCCCGATCGCCGCCCTCACCGGACGGGTGACCTTCTGGCACCTGTGCGTGGTGGCGTTCGCGGTGGGCGTGGGCAACATCGCGTTCGACGTGGCGAGCCAGGCCCACCTGCCCGAGCTCGTGGCCGAGCCGCGCCTCGTCGACGCCAACGGCGCGCTGCAGACGTCGGCGTCGCTGGCCGCAGTGGGGGCGCCCGGCGCCGTCGGGCTGCTCGTCCAGCTGGTCGGGGCCCCGCTCGCGATGGTGCTCGACGCGGTCACGTACGTGGTGTCGGCCGCCTGCATCGGCGGCATCCGGCAGCCGGAACGGCCCCGGCCCGCCCCCGACGCCTCCACCTGGCAGCAGGTGCGCGACGGGTGGCGGCTGCTCGGCGGCGACCGCCGCCTGGTCGGCCTCGCCGGCGGGTCGGCGATGGTGTCGCTCGGCATGAACGCGCTCACCAGCGTGCTGCTCTACCACCTGGCCGACCGCTGGGGCTTCGGGCCGCTGCTCGCCGGGCTCGTCATGCTCGCCTTCGGTGTCGGGGGCGCCGTGGGGGCGCTCAGCGCGTCCGCGCTGGCCGTACGGGTCGGCGCGGGCCGGGTGCTCACGGTCGGGCCGCTGCTCGGCGGGCTGGGGCTGGGCGCGGTCGTCGCCGCCGACGCCCTGCCACGCGGGTGGGCGATGGCGGCGCTGTACGGCGGGGCGGGGCTCACCGGCGCGGGACTGCTCGGCTACCTGGTGCTCGCCGCCGGCGTCCGGCAGGCGATCGTGCCCGACCACGTGCGGGGCCGGGTG
>JBHAES010000419.1:0-5120 GCA_041855725.1 Actinomycetota bacterium | reverse complement strand
TCGATCCGGTCGCGGGGGTCGCGGGCGGGCAGCACGAGGTAGCGGGCCGGGTCGGCCGCGGCGAGGGTGAGGAAGTGGCGGCGGACGCGCTCGTGGAAGTCGTCGCCGGCCGACTCGAGCCGGTCGCGCTCGTCCTTGCCGCCGAGGCCGTGGCGCACCTCGACGTCGAGCAGCACGGTGAGGTCGGGCACCAGGGCGCCCGTGGCCCAGTCGGCGAGATGGTGCACCTCGCCGGCGTCGAGCACCCGGCCGGCGCCCTGGTAGGCGACCATCGAGTCCACGTAGCGGTCGCACACCACCACCGCGCCACGCCTCAGTGCGGGGCGGACGACCTCGTGCACGTGCTGGGCCTTGTCGGCGGCGTAGAGCAGCGCCTCGGCCCGAGGCGCCGGGTCGCCCGAGGCGGGGTCGAGCACGAGGCGGCGGATCGCGCGGCCGATGCCGGTGTCGCCGGGCTCGAACGTGGCCACCACCTCGCGGCCGTTCCGCTCCAGCCAGGCGCGCAGCCGCTCGGCCTGCGTGGTCTTGCCGGCCCCGTCACCGCCCTCCAGCACCACGAACAGCCCCGGGTGGGGTCGCCTCACCACGGGTCAGGGCTTCGTACGCGCCGAGCGGCCGGCGGCCGCCGTCGTGCCCGCTGACGCCGTGCTGGCGGCCGCCCGGGACTGCTTCGTCGCCTTGGTCGTCGTCGCCTTGGTCGTCTTCGCCTTGGCAGCCGTCGTGGTCCTCGCCGTGGTGCTCCGCCGGGTCGTACGCTTCGGCGCCGGACCCTTGGCCCGCTTCTCGGCCAACAGCTCGGCGGCCCGCTCGGGCGTGATCGCCTCGACCGAGTCGTCGCGGCGGAGGGTGGCGTTGGTCTCGCCGTCGGTCACGTACGGGCCGAACCGGCCGTCCTTGACCACCATCGGCTTGCCCGTCTCGGGGTCGGGGCCCAGCTCCTTGAGCGGCCCGGCCGCGGCCTGGCGGCCCCTGGTCTTGGGGGCGGCGTAGATCGCCTTCGCCTCGTCGAGGGTGATGGTGAACAGCTGCTCCTCGGTGGCCAGCGAGCGCGAGTCCGTGCCCTTCTTGAGGTACGGCCCGTAGCGTCCGTTCTGGGCGGTGATCTGCTCGCCGTCGTCGGCCACGCCCACCACCCGCGGCAGCGAGAGGATCCGCATCGCCTCGTCGAGGGTGACGGTGCCGGTCGTCATGCCCTTGAGCAGCGACCCGGTGCGCGGCTTGGCGGTCTTGCCGGCGTCGTCGGGCAGCACCTCGGTGACGTACGGGCCGTAGCGGCCGTCCTTGGCCACCACGCGGTAGCCCGTGTCGGGGGCCACCCCCACCTCGCGGTCGACCTGCGCCGGCGCGTCGAGCAGGGCGCGGGCGGCCTCGGCGGTGAGCTCGTCGGGCGGCAGGTCGGCGGGCACGTTCGCGCGGCGGCCGTCGCCGGCCTCCACGTACGGGCCGTAGCGGCCGACCCGCACCGTGACCTCGTCGGCGCCGGGCACCGGGAACGACGACAGGGCCCGGGCGTCGATGTCGCCGAGCTCGCTGACGAGCGTGTGCAGCCCCTGCCCCGACGAGCCCGACGGCCCGAAGTAGAAGTCCTCCAGCACCGCCTTGCGGCGCGCGCCGCCCTTGGCGATGTCGTCGAGCAGGTCCTCCAGGTCGGCGGTGAACGCGTAGTCGACGAGCTTGGCGAAGTGCTTCTCGAGCAGGCCCGTCACCGCGAACGCCAACCAGGTCGGCACGAGCGCCGACCCCTTCTTGTAGACGTAGTCACGGCCCTGGATGGTGCGCAGGATCGACGCGTACGTGGACGGCCGGCCGATCTCCAGCTCCTCCAGCTTCGCCACCAGCGACGGCTCGGTGTAGCGGGCCGGGGGCCGGGTCTGGTGGCCGGAGGCCACCACCTCAGCCGGGTCGAGGGCCCGCCCCGCCGCCAGCCGCGGCAGCCGGGCCTCCGAGTCGTCGCCGGCCTCGTCGGGGTCGTCGTGGCCGGCCACGTACGCCTTCAGGAAGCCGGGGAACGTGATGGTGCGCCCCGACGCCACGAACGTGGTCTGATCGACCCGGGTGCCGGCGACGTCGACGGGCGCGGCCGGCTCCGCGTCGATGGTGACGGTCACCGACATGCCCTCGGCGTCCTTCATCTGCGAGGCGAGGGTGCGCATCCAGATCAGCTCGTAGAGGGCCCGCTTCTCACCGGTCAGCCCCGTGTCCTGCGGCCGTACGAACGTCTCGCCGGCCGGGCGGATCGCCTCGTGCGCCTCCTGGGCGTTCTTCACCTTGGAGGTGTAGACGCGCGGCTTCGGCGGCAGGTACGACGGGCCGAACAGGTGGGTCACCGCGTCGCGGGCCGCGGCGATCGCCGTGTCGGAGAGGGTGACCGAGTCGGTGCGCATGTAGGTGATCCAGCCCGCCTCGTAGAGCTGCTGGGCGACCGACATGGTGCGCTCGGCGCTGAACCGCAGCTTGCGGCCGGCCTCCTGCTGCAGCGTCGTCGTACGGAACGGCGGGTAGGGCCGGCGGGTGTAGGGCTTCGAGTCGACCGACGCCACCGTGAACGTCCCCTCGCGCAGCGCGTCGGCCAGGGCGGTGGCGCCGGCCTCGTCGAGCCGCACCGCGGTGCTCTTGAGCCCGCCGCGGGCGTCGAAGTCGGAGCCCTGCGCCAGCTTGACCCCCTGCACCTTCGTGCAGCGGGCGGTGAAGGTGGACGGCTCGGCCTCGGGCCCCGCGTCGAGGGTGGCGTCGAGGTCCCAGTACGAGGCGGGCACGAACGCGATCCGCTCCCGCTCCCGGTCGACGACGAGCCTGGTCGCCACCGACTGCACCCGGCCCGCCGACAGCCGCGGCATCACCTTCTTCCACAGCACCGGCGACACCTCGTAGCCGTAGAGCCGGTCGAGGATGCGCCGGGTCTCCTGCGCGTCGACCAGGTCGGTGTCGAGGCTGCGCGGGTGGGCGACGGCGTCACGGATCGCCGTCGGGGTGATCTCGTGGAACACCATGCGGTGCACCGGCACCTTCGGCTTCAGCTCCTGCAGCAGGTGCCACGCGATGGCCTCGCCCTCGCGGTCACCGTCGGTGGCGAGGTAGAGCTCGTCGGCGGCGGCCAGCTTGGTGCGCAACGCCTTGAGGGTGGCCTTCTTGTCGGGGTTCACCACGTAGATGGGCTTGAAGTCGTCGGCGACGTTGATGCCCGTCCGCGCCCACGGCTCGCCCTTGTAGCGCGCCGGCACGTCGGCAGCCTTCTCGGGCAGGTCGCGCACGTGACCCCGGCTCGACTCCACCTCGTAGCCGGCACCGAGGTAGGACGCGATCTTGCTCGCCTTGGTCGGCGACTCCACGATCACCAGCGCCCGCTTCGACGGCTCAGCCATGCCCCACCCTTTCCTCGGCGGTCACTGTACCCCGGTGCCGCGACGCGGCGGCACGGCACCGTCGGCGTGGCCCGGTAGGGTCCCCGGCATGGAGCCGCCCCGCCTGCCGCCCGGCACCCAGGTGGTGCTGCGTCACCCGCTGCCGGCGTCGTCGCGTACGGCCGCCCCGGCGGGGTCGACCGGCCGGGTCGTCGGCGACGCGGGGGCTGGCTACCTCGTCCGTCTCGCCGACGGGCGCCACGTCACCGCCGACCGGGCCGCGCTGACGCTGCGCCGGGCCCACCAGGGCCACGTCGCCCTCGGCACCGACCGCGGCGACGCCCACGACCTCGTCCGCGACCGCACGATCCTCGCCGTCGTGGTCGGGTCGCGCGCGTTCGGGCTGGCGACCGAGTCGTCCGACGAGGACACCCGAGGCGTCTACGTGGCCCCCACCGCGGCGTGGTGGCGGCTCGTGAAGCCGCCGCCGCACGTCGAGGGCCCTGACCCCGAGTGGTTCTCGTGGGAGGTGGAGCGGTTCTGCGAGCTGGCGCTGAAGGCCAACCCCAACCTGCTGGAGGTGCTCGCCTCGCCGCTGGTCGTGCGCGAGACCCCGCTCGGCGCCGAGCTG
The DNA here is from genome assembly GCA_041855725.1 of Actinomycetota bacterium. Lineage (GTDB taxonomy): Bacteria > Actinomycetota > Actinomycetes > Propionibacteriales > Propionibacteriaceae > JBHAES01. Next base: position 1,148 of record JBHAES010000419.1, on the reverse strand, counting down.
CGGTCCCTGCGAGGGGCGTTCGTCTCGCAGCTGGCGTACCAGACCTTCAACGGCTATGTGCTGAGCCAGCTCACCGCGATCGAGGCCGACCTGCGGCGCACGGGCACGCCCCGGTGGAAGCACGTCATGCACCTGCTGCGGCTGCTGCTCTCGGCCGAGTCGCTGCTGGCGACCGGCGAGCCGCTGCTCGACGTGGGCCCGCACCGGGAGCGGCTGCTCGCGGTCCGGCGCGGTGAGCTGCCGTGGGACGAGGTGGAGCGGTGGCGGCGGTCGCTGCACGGCCGGGTCGACGACGCCCTCGACCGGACGGTGCTGCCGCCTGCCCCCGACGTGGCCCGGGTGGAGGAGTGGCTCGTCTCGGTGCGCCGCCGCGACCTGGGCGGCGCCTCTGGGCCGGGGCACCCGAGCGGTGACGACCAGGCGTCTGGCACGGTGAGGGCATGACCGGCCCCGACCAGACCCCGCACCCCGACGACGCGAGCGTCGGGCCGCGCGACGACCGGCGCCTCGACGACGCCGAGCTGCGGCGCATCGCCGCGACTCACCCGTACCCGCTGGTGTTCGCGACGGTGTCGGGGGCGCACCTGTACGGGTTCGCCTCGCCCGACTCCGACGTCGACCTGCGCGGCGCGCACCTGCTGCCGGTGGCCGACCTCGTGGGGCTGCGCTCGGGCCCCGAGACCGTCACCGCCACCTGGGACGAGGCCGGCCTCGAGGTCGACCTCGTCACCCACGACGCCCGCAAGCTGTGCCGGCTGCTGCTGCGGCCCGACGGCTACGTGCTGGAGCAGCTGCTGTCGCCGCTCGTGGTGGCGACCACCCCGGAGCACGCCGAGCTGGTGTCGTACGCGCCCAGGCTGGTCACCCGCCGCCACGCCCACCACTACCGCGGGTTCGCGCGCGGCCAGTGGGCCCGCTACACCGCCGACGCCCGGGTGAAGCCGCTGCTCTACACGCTGCGGGTGCTGCTCACCGGCATCCACCTGATGCGCAGCGGTGAGGTGGTGGCCGACCTGGTGCGGCTCGCCGACCTGGTGGACGAGCGGCCGCCGTACGTGGCCGAGCTGCTCGCCGTGAAGCCCCCCGGCGAGCAGGCGGCCGCCGACGACGTGGTGCCCGCCGAGCGGCTGGCCGCCGACGTCGCCGCG
>JBHAES010000418.1:0-11167 GCA_041855725.1 Actinomycetota bacterium | reverse complement strand
GTGCAAGGCGATGGCCCGGTACTCGAAGCCGGTGTTCTGGAACGATCCCCCGAAGGAGTCACCGAACTGCGGCTACCGCTACCAGCAGCTGCCGAAGAAGGTGGGCGCGGGCTACACCGTCACCGTCACCACCCACTGGACGCTCACCTGGACCGCAGCCGGCGCCACCGGGGAGCTCACCATGACCCGCACCGGCTCCCGCCACCTCAACATCGTCGAGATCCAGTCCGTCATCGTCGCCCGCTGACCCTCACCGCCACACGCTCACCCGGCAACGGCAAGAGCGAACGGCAGCACCGTACGGGCACCGACACGGCGCAGCAGCCGGGCGGCGACCATCATGGTCCAGCGGGAGCCGACACGGTCGTCGACGAGCAGCACCACCTGGCCGGCCACCCCAGCCGCGACCTGAGGCGGCACGTCGAAGCGGCACCACAGGTCGGCCACCCGGTAGGCGCTGTTGACGTCGTGGCGCAGCGGCCCCGCCCCGGCGGCCAGGGTGAGGGGGCCGAGGTCGGCGAGGCCGCCGGCGCGGGCGATGCCCGCGGCCAGCGACGCCACCAGCCGAGGCCGCGACAGCGACGGCACCGACACCACGACGCCGGGCCGCTCGGCCCAGTCCCACTCCTTGAGCACCCGCAGGCAGGCCTGGGCGAGCGGGGCCGGGACGTCGCCCGGGTCGACGGGCCGCCCGTCGTCGTCCGTACGCAGCAGGTCCCGCAGCGGGCCGCCCCAGCCGAGGTCACTGAGGCGGCCCAGCGCCCGACCCTCGGCGGCCCGCTCGGCCTCGGCGACCCGCCCCCGCAGCGGTGTGCCGTCACCAGCGACCGACAGCCGGTCGAGCCCTGACGGCCACAGGGCGCGCGGCTCCAGCCGCACCCCGACCCGGTCGACCGCCCGCCGCGCCGCTTCGGCGGCCACCTCGCCGACCGTCGTCGGGTACCACGGCCCCGCGCACGCGTCGCAGCGGCCGCAGTCGGCGGCGTCGGGGTCGTCGAGGGCCTCGGTGAGGAACCGCATCCGGCAGGTGGTGAGACGTTCGTACGCGAGCATCGCCCGCTGCTCGGCGACCCGCGCCTCGCCGATGCGGCGGTAGCGTTCGGCGTCGTAGGTCCACGGCCGGCCGGTGGCCACCCATCCGCCGCTCACCTGCTCCACCGCGCCCTCGACGGCCAGCACCTTGAGCAGCAGCTCGAGCGGGCCCCGCTTCACGTCCACCCGGGCCTCGAGCGCCGCCACCGACAAGGGCCCGTCGGCCTGCGCCAGCGCGGCCAGCGTACGGTCGGCGCGCTGCTGGGTGGGCATGGCATTGGTGGCGAACCAGTGCCAGATGTCACGGTCCTCGACGCCAGGCAGCAGCAGCACGTCGGCGTTGTCGGTGGCGCGGCCGGCCCGGCCGACCTGCTGGTAGTAGGCGACCGGCGAGCTCGGAGCGCCCAGGTGCACGACGAAGCCGAGGTCGGGCTTGTCGAAGCCCATGCCGAGCGCGCTCGTGGCGACCAGCGCCTTCACCCGGTTGGCCACCAGGTCGGCCTCGGCCTCGAGCCGTTCGGCCGCCTCGGTGCGGCCGGTGTAGGCCCGTACGGCGTGACCCGCCTGCTGCAGCATCGCCGCGGTGTCCTCGGCGGCGGCGACGGTGAGGCAGTAGACGATGCCGCTGCCCGGCAGGGAGCCCAGGTGCTCACGCAGCCACGCCAGCCGGCGCCACGGAGTGCCGAGGTCGAGCACCCCGAGCCGCAGCGACCGGCGCGCCAGCGGCCCGCGCAGCGTGAACACCTCGCCACCGCCCCAGGCGAGCTGCTCCTGCACGTCGGCGACCACCCGTTCGTTGGCGGTCGCCGTGGTGGCGAGCACCGGCACCTGCTCGGGCAGCTCGGCGACGAGGTCGCGGATGCGGCGGTAGTCGGGCCTGAAGTCGTGGCCCCAGTCGCTGATGCAGTGCGCCTCGTCGACCACCAGCAGCCCGCAGGTGGCGACCAGCCGCGGCAGCTGCTCGGCCCGGAACCGCGGGTTGACCAGGCGCTCCGGCGAGACGAGCAGCACGTCGACGGCGTCGTCGGCGAGCAGGCCCTCGATCTCGCCCCACTCGGTGACGTTCGCCGACGTGATCGCCCGCGCCCGCACCCCCGCCCGCTCCGCGGCCGCCACCTGGTCGCGCATCAGGGCGAGCAGCGGCGAGACGATCAGCGCCGGACCCGCGCCCGCCCGCCGCTGCAGCAGCGCCGCGATGAAGTAGACCGCCGACTTCCCCCACCCCGTACGCTGCACCACCAGCGCCCGCCGGTGATCCACCACGAGCACCTCGATCGCCTCCAGCTGGCCGGGGTGGAACGTGGCGTCGGCGTGCCCGGTGAGCGAGCGCAGCACCGCCACCGCCTCGTGGCGCACCGTGTCACGGTCGAGCGCCGGGACCACCGTCGCACGAAGCCCGGGGCGCGGGGTGGTGTGCCGGGCGGGAGGGGACGGGTCGAGGCCCGGCGAGTCGTACGGGTCGGGTGGTGCGTCGTCCCAGGGCGGGCTGGTCATGGGCCCCACCCTCTCAGGTGCCGACCGAGGACGGCCACACAGCCACCCGAGGCGACCCGGTCAGCGGAGCCACCACTCATCGAGGGAGCCATCGCCGCCTTCGGTGGGTCGGCGGGCGGGGGTCAGACCGTGCAGAGCTTGGGGGCGTCGCTCTTGCCGAAGCGGTAGTCGTAGGTGGTGCCGCCGGCCTTCACGACGATCTTCTGACCCTGGACGAGCGCCTGGGTGTAGCTCTTGCCCGGCTCGGGGCAGCCCAGGGAGCCGTCGTCCCAGGTGACGGAGGCGGCCGACACCAGCGTGGGGGTGTCGGTGACCCCGCGACCGTGCAGGTCGGCCAGGATCGCGTCCCACCGCTCCTGGGACACCCCCGCGGGCGCCGTGCCCGTGGCCGGGGTCGAGGCGGGCGGGGTCGTCGTCTCGGACGGGGCGTCGGGCGTGGGGGTGTTGGTGACCATGGCCGGACCTCGGGAGACGGAGTCGGACGGCGACGGCGTGGTGGTCGGTGCCCCCGCCCCGCACGCCGCGAGGAGGAGCACACCAAGGGTCACCGTCATTCGCCGCAGCATGCCTCCCACGCTACCGGCCCGCCACAACCACGCCACCGCCGGGTCCCTGCTCGACCGGGGCAGCCTCGGCCGGCCGGCGGACCGACCGGGTCGGCTGCCGGCACCAGTGGTCGTGGCGGGCGGTGCTCGACGGCGGAGGGGCAGGACGGGGAGTCGATCTCGACTCGAGTGCTCGGCGAGCGCCCGTACGGCACCGGTGCCGAGCGGCCCGCTTCAGCCGTCGTGCCGCGTACGCGCGGAGACCGGCACCGGGACCGCCTGGCGGGCGGAGGCGATGCGGACGGCGACGTACGCGGCGCAGGCGAGGACCGCGGCGGCGATGACGCCGTACTGGTAGCGCTCGATCCACACCTCGACGAGGTGCCACTGGTTGCCGAGCAGGTAGCCGGCGACGACGAGCAGGGTGTTCCAGATGGCGCTGCCGACCGCGGTGTAGGCGGCGAAGGTGGCCAGGCGCATGCGCTCGAGGCCGGCGGGCACCGAGATGAGCGAGCGGACGATCGGTACCAGCCGGCCCACCAGCACCGCCTTGGGACCATGCTTGACGAACCAGGCCTCGGCCTTCTCGACGTCGGCGACCTTGACGAAGGGCATCCGCTCGACCACGGCCAGCAGGCGGTCGCGGCCGATGGCGGCGCCGATCCCGTACAGGGCCAGCGCCCCGACGACCGAGCCGAGGGTGGCCCACACGATGGCGGCGACGAGGCCGAGCTGTCCCTGCGCGGCGGCGAAGCCGGCGGCCGGCAGGATCACCTCGCTCGGGATGGGCGGGAACAGGTTCTCGAGGGCGACGGCGATCGCGATCCCAGGGCCGCCGAGGAGGCCCATGAGGCCTACGACTGCGTCGACGATGGGCTGGAGGAGATCGGACATGCGACAGGGCACCTTTCGGGTGGCGTCGTTGGGAGGGTGTCGTTCAGACTTTTACTAGTACGTTTACTAGTATACGACACCCGCTTGCTGTGCCTGTCCTGTGCGCCACCCGTCGGACGGCTGGGGATCTCGTACGAGTCCCGGCCGGACCCTCGGCCGAGGGCGGTCGGCCTCGAGACCTGACCCGGACCGGCTTCCCCTCGCGTACGCCGCCGCGGTCGCACCCCCGGTCGGGCGCTGGGCGGGCGGCGGCGTACGGTCACCCGCCGGACCGCGGGGCCGGACCGGCGACACCGAGGGCCCGGGAGGCGAGCAGGGCGACCACCAGCGCCAGCCACATCGGCCACCCCGCGATCCCTCCGGCGGTGGCGAAGACGGTGTCGACCTCGTGATCGGCGGCGCCGAGCGCCACGAGCAGGCCGCCGGCGGCGGCGTTGTAGGCACCGTGCGCCACCGCGGCCGGCCACACCGACCCGCCGCGCTCCACCAGCCACGAGAACAGCGCACCGATCCCGATGCAGCCCACCGACATCATCAGCACCCCGAGCGGCGGGTTGCTCGGGTAGTTGTAGCCGAGCAGCAGCAGCGGCGCGTGCCAGGTGCCCCAGATCGCGCCCGACAGCATCACCGCCCAGCCGGGGCCGACCAGCTCCCGCAGCCGGGGGAACAGGTAGCCGCGCCAGCCGAGCTCCTCCCCCAGCGCCGGGACGGCGTTGACGAACGACGCCGCCGGGATCGTCACCAGCTGCACGACCCACAGCACCCGCAGCGGCGGCAGCGAGTCCGCGGGGGCACCCGCGGCGGCGAGCTGGGCGGCCACCGTCTCCCGGAACCCCGACATGCCCACCAGGTCGAACCGGAACCAGCCCAGCGCCGCGCTGACCAGCAGGCCCACCACGACGGCGGCGAGGGTCACCGCCACAGCCACCACCAGCCAGCCAAGGGTGCGCCGCGCCCCGGCCGGACGCAGCCCCAGCGTGGCCACCACCGGCCCACGCTCCACCCACCGCACCACCACGAGGGCGGCGACCGTGGGGGTCGTCATCATCACCAGCGCCACCGGCAGCAGCAGCGGGCTCGTGAGCCCGCCGCCCAGCCACAGCGGCAGGCCGACCAGCCAGGCGAGGCCGTACGCCAGCAGGCAGTACGTGACCACCGCCCGCCACGTGGCCGGGCGCACCGACCCTCGGCCCAGGCGCCGCGCCGCGGGCACGGTCCTCGATCCCGTACGGGGCTCGGCCGGCGCCGAAGCGGCCGGGCCCTCCCCCGTACGCGCCTGCGGCTCGGGGCCGACGGGCGGGGTCGGGGGCAGCACGTGGGTCTGGTCGGGCATCGGTCCCTCCGGTCTGCGGGCGGGTCGAAGCGACCGGCTCCGGTCCGCCACGCGGCGAGAATCTGGTCGGCGCCGCAGTCAACCCTCGCCGACCCGGCGAGGCTCGGCCAGGCCGTCGGGACGCTCCGAGGCGCTGTCCCTAATTCTATAACAATCGAGTGCTGTTCTGGAACAGGCCGCGGGGATCCGCCGGAGCCCAGGGATCAGACCGGGCCCACGTACAGCCACCGCCCGCCGCGGCGCTCGAAGCGAGACCGCTCGCGCAGCTGGGCCGTCCGCCGACCGTCGGCGTACGAGGCCACGAACTCGACCACTCCCGACGCAGCCCACGGCTCCCCGTCGACGGTGTCGACGACCTCCAGGCCCACCCAGCGGGTCACCGAGCGCAACGAGGCCTCGTCGGGTCGGGTGCGGGGGTGCCACGTCCGCCACAGGTAGCCGGTGTCGCCCACGGCGTAGGCCGCGTAGCGAGACCGCATCAGCTCCTCGGCGGTCTCGGCGTGCCGCTCCGACCGGTGGAGCGGGCCGCAGCAGCCACCGTACGCCCGCGTGCTGCCGCAGGGGCAGCCGTCGTCGTCGCGCATGCCTCCACCCTGTCACGGGGCCGACCGGCGTCACCCGCCGGCCCTCACGGTCACCGGCGCCGCGCCCTCGCAGCGTCACGGTGCGCGGCAGACGTCCTTGTCACACCCGCGTGGCAGCGTCTCACCAAGACACCGCGGGCCGTAGGGTGTGGCCCACACCGTCTGCCGAGGAGGTCCCCCATGCGTCTGAGCGCGCTCGCTGTCCCCGCTCTCGCCGGTGCGCTCGCGCTGAGCGGGTGCACCTCCACCGGTGCTGCGGGCGGCGCGGCATCGGGATCGGCGCCCGGCCCCGCCATCACCTCGGCGCCCGCGCAGACCACGCCGGCCCCCGCGTCGTCGTCGGCCGGCGCCCCCACCGCCACCACCACGGCCGTGAGCGCCTCCGACACCCTCGACCAGCATCGCCTCGGCCCCATCCAGATCGGCATGTCGGCGCAGACGATGCTGGCCAACGGCTACATCGTCGAGGCCGCCGACCAGACCTGCACGAAGTACGACACCGCGCCGGCGCTGGCCGCCCAGGGCGTGGCGCTCGGGCTGGACGAGAAGGACGTGCTGGCCGAGATCACACTGCTCGAGAACAGGTTCGCCACCCGGGACGGCGCCCGCGTCGGCATGCGGGTGGCCGAGGTGCAGAAGCTCTACGGCGACGCCGTGGTCACCCAGACCCGCGAGGGGGACGGCGAGCCGTTCCAGGTGCTGTCGGTGCGCGACGGCGACAGCGACCGCGAGCTCTTGTTCTCGATCGACGTGGAGCACCAGCCGATCGACGGCGCCGACACCATCACCTCGATCCACGCCAGGGCCTACTCGAGCCAGGTCCGCGGCGGCTGCTGAACCGAGGCCGCTGCCCAGGCCCTACGCCGCGGCGCGCGCCCGTCAGGCGGTCACGACGGGGACGCCGAGCCGGGCCGCCATCACCTCGACGGCGTCGGGGCTGGAGTCGACGCAGACGAACCGTCGCCCCAGGCCCGCAGCGGCGGCGCCGAGGGTGCCGGAGCCCGCGAACGGGTCGAGCACCCAGTCGCCGGGCCGGGTCGACGCGGCGACCATGCGGCGCACCACGCCGACCGGCTTCTGGGTGGGGTAGCCGGTCTTCTCCTTCGCCTGCGGCGACACGATGGTGTGCCACCACACGTCGGTGGGCAGCTTGCCGCGGGCCGCCTTCTCGGCCGTCACCAGACCGGGGGCCATGTAGGGCTCGCGGTCGACCTCGGCGGCGTCGAAGTGGTAGCGGTCGGGGTCCTTGACGTAGACGAGGATCGTGTCGTGCTTGGCGGGCCAGCGCCGCGTCGTCCGGGCGCCGTAGTCGTAGGCCCACACGAGCTCGTTGAGGAAGCAGTCGCGGCCGAACAGCGCGTCGAGCAGCACCTTCGCGTAGTGCGCCTCGCGGTAGTCGAGGTGCAGGTAGAGGGTGCCGTCGCCGGCGAGCAGCCGCCACACCTGCTCCAGCCGCGGCTCCAGGAACTCCCAGTAGTCGCCGAACCGGTCGTCGTACGTGGTGAGGCGGCCCTTCACCGTCTCGTACGTCTGCCCCTTGAACCCGACCCGGCCCGACTCGGCGCGTCGCACCGACAGCGTCTGCCGCTTGCGCGCCCGGCCGGTGTTGAACGGCGGGTCGGCGTAGACCATGCGGAACGCCTCGTCGGGCAGCCCCTGCAGCACCGGCAGGTTGTCGCCGTGCACGACCAGGCTGTCACCGTCGGGGTCCCACATGCAGGTCAGCGTACGGGCGCCCGTGCCGCGCCCCCGGGGCGGCCGGGGGCACCATCCTCCCTGGCGGCGGGCGTCGCTCGCCCGGGGAACCCTGCTGTTCGCGCCCAGCGGGGCGTGGTTTGACCGATCATGGAGGCATGGGTGAGACAGCGAGCGAGGTTCGTCCGATCCTGGTGGGGACCGATTTCCGCCCCGCCGCCAGGGCTGCCACCAACTGGGCCGCACGGCGGGCGATGCTGCTGGGGGCGCCGCTGAAGCTGGTGATGTCGACGCCGGCGCTGCCCGTGCCGGCGCGCACGTCGGTGTATCACGCGATGCTCACCTCCGACTACCTCTCCGACGTCGAGAAGCGGGCACGGGAGCACCTCGAGGACGAGGCCGACCGGCTGCGCGGCCACTTCGAGGGCCTGCAGGTCGACGTCGAGGTGACCGAGGGCGACGCCGCCGGCCAGATCGTGAAGCGCAGCGCCGACGCCCTGCTCACGGTGATCGGCACCCACGGCAAGGCCGACCTGTCACGCCGGGTGCTCGGCGGGGTCGCCGAGGGGGTCATCGAGTACGCCCAGAGCACGGTCGTGGCGGTGCCGCCGCACCCGTACGAGGAAGACGGCCCGGTCGTCGTCGGCATGGACTACGCCGGCAACACCCCCGCCCTGCAGGTCGGGCTGCGGGAGGCGCAGGTGATGGGACGGCCCCTGGTGGCCCTCCACGCCTGGCACCAGATCGTGTTCGGCAGCCCCTTCGACGTGCCCGCCCTCGTCGAGGACATCGACCGCACCGGCGACACGGTGCAGCGGGCCCTCGCCGCGGCCCTGGCCGAGAACCACGACCGGTACGGCGACGTCGAGACCTCCGTCGAGGTCGTCTCGGGCTTCCCGCGCGAGGTGCTCATCGACCACAGCCGCACCGCCTCGGCCCTCGCCATCGGCGCCCGCGGCGGCGGCGGGTTCCTCGGGCTGCTCCTCGGCTCGACCACCCGCCACGTCGTCCGGCACGCCGAGTGCCCGGTCATCGTCGTCCGCCGCCGGTCGACGTGAGCCGGGCGAGGTGGCCCGTCATGGTACGGGCCCGGGTCGTCAGCGTACGGGTGTCGTCGTACGGGTCGGTGACGACACCGAGGGTGTGACAGGGGGTTCTGAGTCGCGGGTGGCGGCAGCGGCGTACGTTTGGGGCCAGGCGACCGGCGACGAGGAGGTCCATCATGAGCAAGCGCATCGGGGTCCTGACGGCGGGCGGCGACAGCCCGGGGCTCAACGCGGCGATCCGCGGTCTCGGCAAGGCTGCGATCGGCCGTCACGGCATGGAGCTGATCGGGTTCCGCGACGGGGTGCGCGGGCTCGCCGAGAACCGGTTCGTCGAGCTGGGGCACTCGGCGCTGTCGGGCATCCTCACCACCGGTGGCACGGTGCTCGGCACGAGCCGCGACAAGGTGCACAAGATGATGGTCGACGGCGAGCCGCGCGACATGGTGGCCACCATCGCCGACGTGGTGGCGGCCAACCGGCTCGACTGCCTGGTGATGCTCGGGGGTGGCGGCACGGCGAAGAACGCGCTGCGACTGGCCGAGGCGGGTGTACCGGTCGTGCACCTGCCCAAGACGATCGACAAGGACGTGGCCTGCACCGACAACACCTTCGGCTTCTCCACCGCCCTCGAGATCGCCACCGAGGCGATCGACCGGCTGCACTCGACGGCACACTCGCACCACCGGGTGATCCTCGCCGAGATCATGGGCCACAAGGCCGGGTGGCTGGCGCTGGGGGCCGGCATCGCGGGCGGCGCCGACGTGATCCTGCTGCCCGAGATCCCCTACCGTGTCGAGTCGATCGTCGAGACCATCCAGGCCAGGCAGCGGCGCGGCACCAGCTTCAGCGTCATCGCCGTCGCCGAGGGGGCCCGCGACGAGCGGGTCGCCACCGAGATCGACGCCGCCGAGTCGCTGGTGAAGATGGCCGCCACCCCGCAGGCCAAGGAGCAGGCCCGCCGCCACCTGGCCTCGGTGCTCGACAGCCACCGCGAGAAGACGTTCCGGCTCGCCCGCGAGCTCGAGGCGGCGACCGGGCTGGAGAGCCGGGTCACGATCCTCGGCTACGTGCAGCGCGGCGGCACCCCCTGCGCCGAGGACCGTCTGCTGGGCTCCCGCATCGGCTCCGCCGCCGCCCAGCTCATCGACGACGGCGTGCACGGCATCATGGTCGCCTCGAAGGGCGAGGGGACCGAGCCGGTGCCCCTGGCCGACGTGGCCGGCAAGCAGGCGCTCGTACCGCTCGACCACTCCTGGATCACCACCGCCCGCGACGTCGGCACCGGCCTCGGCGACTGAGCCCCTCGTCGGAGGCGTGTCGGCTCAGGTGGGCAGGAGGAGGGCGCGGGGCGAGACGGTACGGGCCCGTACGACGGCTGCGGTGGAGGCGGCGAGGGCGACCAGCCCCCAGCCGGCGAGCAGGAACAGGTGCCCGCTGACGCCGGGGGCGCCGGAGACGACGAGCCTCATCCCGTCGAGGGCAGGGGTGAGCGGTGACAGGGCTCGTACGGCGGCGAACGGTGCCGGCAGCGCTGCCGTGACGGCGGCGGCGACGGTGATGACGGCGAACCCGACGGCCACCACGCGACCGGTGCCGCGGGCCCACGCGGCGAACGCGTGGTTGACGCAGACGAACACGAGGCCGGCGAGGGCGAGCAGCCCCACGAGCGCTGCCAGGCGGCCGAGCGGCAGCCGCAGGGCCAGCTGGGCGGCGGTCGCCACGGCGAGGACCTGGGCGAGCATGGTCGCGGCGGCGGGCTGCAGCGACTCGGCCGTGAGCCGCCACGTCGGCAAGTTCGACAGCACGAGCCTCGGCCGCATCGCCGGCCACACCACCGACGACGCCAGCGCGCCGAGCCACAGCGCCAGCACGGCGAGCAGCGCCGCCCACGTGGTGGCGGGCGCCACGAGGTCGTCGAGGTCGGCGACCGCGATCGGCGAGGCGACCACCCCGGCGAGGTGGCGGCTCTGGTCGTCGGTGTACGTCGGCACCCGCGACACGCCCTCGTCGAACCCGTCGGCCATCCGGTCGGCCCCGTCGGCGATCTGGCCGGCACCGTCGGCGGCCTGGGTGAGGCCGTCGGCGAGGCGGGTGGCGCCGGGCGCCATCTGGTCGACGCCGTCGAGCATCTGGTCGACGCCGGCCACGTACGCCCGGGTTCCGGTGGCGAGCTGCTGCGACCCCTGCGCCGCCTGCGACAGCCCGCCGGCGAGCCGGGTGGCGCCGGTGGCGGCGCTGTCGACGCCGCCGGTGTAGCGGTCGACGCCGTCGGCGTACGAGCCGAGCCCGCTGCTCAGCGTGCCGGCCCCGGCGGCGAGGGTGGTCGCGCCGGTGACCAGCTGCGGGCCGGCGGCGGCGAGCTGACGCAGCTGCGCCTGCTGCTGGCGGAGCTGGTCGGCGGTCGGGACACCGTCCTGCGCGGCCTGCTGGACGAGGGCGTTCACCTGGCCGAGCACCACGTTCAGCTGCTGCAGCAGGGCGGTCAGCTCGGAGCTGCTGAGGGCGGCGAGCCGCTGGGCCAGCTGGTCGAGCGTCTGCTGCAGG
>JBHAES010000417.1:0-5589 GCA_041855725.1 Actinomycetota bacterium | reverse complement strand
GCCGGAGAAGGTCGGCGCCTGGGTGCTGCCGTACGCCGAGCTGCTGCTCGCCGTCGGCCTCGTGATCCTGCGGGGATGGCCGCTCGTCGCCACCACCGCGACGGCGGTCGGGCTCTGCGTGGCCTACGCCGTCGTCGTCGCCCGCGCGCTCGGCTTCCCTGAGCCGGTGCGCTGCGCGTGCTTCGGCCGGCTGGGGGCGGGTCGGGTCTCCCGTACGACCCTCGCCCGCAACCTGGTGCTCGTCGGTACGGCGGTCCTCGCGCTGGCGGCGGCGTGGTCGGGGGAGTCGGTGTGGCGGCTGCTCACCACCGACGGGTCGTGGGTGCTCGTGGCCTGCGTCGTGGCGACGCTGTCCGCGCTCGTGGCGGCGGGTCCCGGCGCCGAGCCGGCCCCGCCGCCGGACGCCACGGGGGTCGCGGTCCCGTACGGGCAGCTGGTCGGCGAGACGGGTATGGTCACGCTGCGAGAGCTCACCCGGGAGGGTCCGGTGCTGCTGGTGTTCCTCTCGTCGGGGTGCGGGTCGTGCCGGCGTACGGGCGAGCGCCTCGACGGGTGGGCGGCCGAGCTGGCCGGGCTGGCGGAGGTGGCGGCGGTCTACCCGCACGAGCCGGCGCAGACCGGGTTCGACACGGCGTGGTACGTGCAGCCCGACACCAACGTGAGCCGCGTGCTGGAGGTGGCCGGCACCCCTGCCGCGGTGCTGCTCGGTGCCGGCCCCGACGTACCCGCCGGTCCGATCACCGGCGAGGACTCCGTACGCCGCTACGTGCAGCAGACGATCACCCGCCTGCGCCCGACGCCACCCGGCGACACCGAGGCCCGGTAGCCCCGCAAGATGTGTTTCCCCTTGTCAGAAGGGGTTCAGAAGATTGGAGTCGAGATCGGCTCCCATCCTTGGACGGCCCCCCACGCCTGCACCGGGCCCAGGAACGGACCCTCCGTACCTGGCCGTGACGCCCGCCTGACGAGCGCCGCCCAGGTCGGGCGGATCGCGCTTGTAGTCTCGCCTCGTGGTGCGCAGGTTCGTGCAGGTCGACGTGTTCGGGTCGCGCCCGCTGGGAGGCAACCCGCTGGCGGTCGTGGTCGACGCCGAGGGGCTCGACGGCGCCGCCATGCAGGAGCTGGCGCGGTGGACCGGGTTGTCGGAGACCACCTTCCTGCTGGCGCCCACCGCCGCGGGCGCCGACTACCGGGTCCGGATCTTCACCCCGGGAGGCGAGCTGCCGTTCGCCGGGCACCCGACGCTCGGGTCGGCGTACGCGTGGCTGACCTCGGGAGGCGTCGCGAGGGGAGGGTCCGTGGTGCAGGAGTGCGGGGCGGGCCTAGTGGAGGTGCGCGTCGACGGCGACCGGCTGGCGTTCACGGCGCCGCCGCTCACGCGGACCGGCCCGCTCGACGCGGCGGCGCTCGGACGCTGTCTCGGCTGCTTCGGCGTCGACCCCGCCCACGTGGTCGCGCACGCGTGGGGCGACAACGGCCCGCCGTGGGCCATGGTGCTGCGCGACGACCCCGACGTGCTGCGGGCGATCCGTCCGACCGCCCCGTCGGGCCGTGACCTGTTCCCCGCCGCGGTCGCCCTCACCCCCGGCGAGCCGTGGGCGTACGAGGTGCGTGCGTTCGTGCCCCCGCCCAACCCGGTCGAGGACCCCGTCACCGGCTCCCTCAACGCCGCGGCCGCCCAGTGGCTGCGGTCGCGCGGCGACGTGTCGGCGGCGTACGTGGTACGTCAGGGCATGCAGGTCGGCGCCGCCGGCGAGGTGCACGTCACCGACACCGGCGACCGCCTCTGGGTCGGCGGCCGGGTGACGACCGTGGTCTCCGGCACCGTGGACCTGTAGCACGTCCGCAGTCCCGGCCGCGGCGAGGTCCGTACGGCGATCCTCCAGCTGCTCGCCGAGGAGCCCCGCAACGGCTACCAGGTCACCACCCTCGACCAGCGCACCGAGGGTGCCTGGAAGCCCATCCCGGCACCCCGAGACGGGCAGGGTCCGGAGCGCGCCATCCCCTGGCCCGAGGATGGGAGTCCATCGCGGCTCCCATCCTCGGCGTCCCGCGTACGAGGGGGCCATCTCGACTCCGATCCTCGCCTCTGCTCCTCATTCTCTCGTCGCGGCCGCCGGACCGTCCCCGACGCCACCGGGTCGGCGCCGCCACGCCGCTGCGGGTGACGCCGGCAACGGGGGCGGTCTGCCGTACGCCCCACAGCGAGGACGGGAACCGAGGCCGACTCCGGATCTAGCCGCTGCCCTGCGGGAGGTGCGTCCAGCGCGACCCACTAGCCCGTACGACCTCCGCGCCAGGTCGGCTGGCGTCGGAGCCGCTCGGGCGGGCTCGGCGGGCGGCTCGGTGAGACTCTTCTCCCCCGCCTCGTGGTCGGTGGGTCCCGCTCCCTACCCTGGTCCCGCCCCCCGCCGATGACGGCCGCAGCGCCTTGAGGCTTGGGGGCGCTGCGGCCCCCGTCGACGAGCGGGTGAACCGCTCCAGCTCCGAGCCCGCAGCCCCGCCGGTTGTAGGGTCCCTACAACCCGACCCAAGGATCGGAGCCGAGATCGGCTCGAATCTTGTCGGGTTCCTACAAGCTCCAGGATCGGAGTCGAGATCGGCTCCGATCCTGCCGGCCACGTGGCCGGCCCCCCCGGTCCCGGCGGCGGGCGCGGGCCCGAGGTGCGCGCCGGTCCGAGCCGGCCCGCTGGCACGTCGGGGCCCGGGTTTGGCGGCCGTCACCGGGCACGGGTAGCCTTGGGCGTCGGCCGTACGTACGGCCACGCATTCGCCCTCCTGCCACGGGAACGTCCCGCGGCCGCCCAGTCCAGAGGAGGTGGGTTCAAGCGCATGCGCAGCTACGAGATCATGGTGATCGTCGACCCGGAGGTCGATGACCGTCAGGTGCCAGGCCTCATCGACAACCATCTGAAGGTCGTCACCGGTGGCGGCGGCACGGTCAGCAACATCGACCTGATGGGCAGGTCGCGCCTGGCGTACGAGATCAAGAAGAAGGCCGAGGGCTACCGCGTGGTGGTCACCCTCGAGGCCGACTCCCCGACCGTGAAGGAGCTCGACCGTCGCATGACGATCGACGAGAAGATCCTTCGTACGAAGGTCTTCCGGCTCGACGCCAAGTAGGAATCGAACGCCTCACTGAAACTGTCAGAGGGTGGTGCGAGGCTGGTCCTCACACACCCGATCGACACGAACGGAGACACATCCCATGGCAGGCGACACCCAGATCACGCTCGTCGGCAACCTCACCGCCGACCCTGAGCTTCGCTTCACCCCGTCGGGGGCGGCGGTCGCGGACTTCACGGTCGCGTCCACCCCGCGGATGTTCGACCGTCAGAACAACGAGTGGAGGGACGGCGACGCCATGTTCCTCCGCTGCTCGGTGTGGCGCCAGGCCGCCGAGAACGTGACCGAGTCCCTGCAGAAGGGCATGCGCGTCATCGTGTACGGCCGGCTGAAGTCGCGGTCCTACGAGACCCAGGACGGGACTCGCCGCACCGTGTTCGAGGTCGACGTCGACGAGGTCGGCCCGGCGCTCCGCTACGCCTCGGCCAAGGTCACCCGCAACCCGTCGTCCGGCGGCGGCTGGTCCAGCAACGACGGGGGGTCGTCCTCCGGCGGTGGTGGCGGCTGGTCCGGGGGCGGTTCCGGCGGCGGGGGCGGGTCGCGGCAGTCGTCGGCCCCCGACCCGTGGGCGGCGGCCCAGCCCGACGAGCCTCCGTTCTGATCGATCCGCCCCGTGCGGATCCTCGCCGGCGTGCGCCCGTACGCCGGTTCCCCACCCAGGCACATTCCGGCGTGACGCCGGGCTCATGAGAAGGAGAGCACCACAATGGCCTCGTCACAGCGCAAGCCTGTGAGCAAGAAGAAGATCGTCCCGATGAAGTCGGTGCGCCTCGGCCACATCGACTACAAGGACGTCACGACCCTCCGCCGCTTCATCTCCGAGCGCGGCAAGATCCGCGCCCGCCGGGTGACCGGGCTGTCGGTGCAGGAGCAGCGCAAAGTCGCCACCGCCATCAAGAACGCGCGTGAGGTGGCCCTGCTGCCCTACGCCTCGACCGCCCGCTGAGAAGGGAGCACGTCATGAAGCTCATCCTGACCGCCGCGGTCGACAAGCTGGGTGTGGCTGGCGACGTCGTCGACGTCAAGCCCGGCTACGGCCGCAACTACCTGCTGCCGCAGGGCTACGCCATCGCGTGGTCGAAGGGCGCCGAGAAGCAGATCGAGGGCATCAAGCGGGCCCGCGACGCGCGCGAGATCCGCGGCGTCGAGCACGCCCAGCAGGTGCGCGAGCAGCTCGAGGCGCTGT
The DNA here is from genome assembly GCA_041855725.1 of Actinomycetota bacterium. GTDB lineage: Bacteria > Actinomycetota > Actinomycetes > Propionibacteriales > Propionibacteriaceae > JBHAES01. The sequence goes on along the minus strand of JBHAES010000417.1, from coordinate 1,277 downwards.
CGGTGTCCCTCACCGCCCGCTCGGCCGGCGACTCGGGCAAGCTGTTCGGCGCCATCACCCCGGCCGACCTGGTGGCCGCGGTGAAGAAGGCCGGCGGCCCGGCGCTCGACAAGCGATCGGTCGTCATCGTGAAGCCGATCAAGAACGTCGGCGACCACACCGTGGGCATCAAGCTCCACGAGGCCGTCACCGCGCACATCAAGGTGAACGTCGCCGCCGTCTAGGCGCTCGACGCTGTCCGGGGCGACGACCCGGCGTCCGCAGGTCACGTCCGGCACGTGGCCCGTCCGGCGGATGGTCCGGTCGGACGCTGCCGCCGAGGAGTGGCCGGATAGGTCCGCGCCCTCGACGCCACGTCGCCGACCCGGTGCGCGGCGGCGCAGGCCGTGAGCGTCGCAGCGGTTCACCGCGTCCCGACGGCCCCGGACCACTACGATCCGGGGCCGTTCGGTGTTCGCCGCCTGGACGGCCGGCACCGGACTGGACGGAGACACTCGGGGCCGACCGGGCTGGACGGCCGCATCGGGGGTCAGTGGCGCCGACGTGTCCCAGGGCTCTTGTAGGAACCCCACAACACGATCCAAGGATTGGAGCCGAGATCGGCTCGATTCTTGTGGGGACCCTACAAGAGTCAGGATGGGAGCCGAGATCGGCTCCGATCCTCGAAGGAGCGGACCGGGGTCGGCTCCGCCCCGTCTGCATCACTGGAGGGCGGAGGTGAGCCACTCCACGGCCGGGCGGCAGGCCCGCCAGCGGGCACGTACGACGTCGGCGTACCCCGGGTCGTCGAGGTGGGCCGGCGGCGCGTCGTGGGCGACGAAGATGAGCGTGCGGCAGCGCATCAGGTCGAGCCGAGGATGGTCGGCGGCGACACCGCGGGGCCGGGTGGCCATCCGGTCGGCGTCCAGGGTGAGCCCCGCACGCTCGGCCCGCCTCACGTGGCGCACCAGCTCGGTCCCGGACGCGGCATCGACCGCGCGCCGGTACGAGGCGACCGCCGAGCCCTCGCCGTGCCACCACCCCGCCGCGACCATCAGCCCGTCGGCGCTGACCTGCACGTAGTAGCCGACGTGCGACGCGGTCGCCACCACCACGCCCTGGTGCGCCTTGTAGGGGGACTTGTCGGGCGAGAACCGCACGTCCCGGTAGGGGCGGAACAGCTTCGGGGTGCCGAACCCGTCGGCCAACGCGTCCCCCAGCGCCGCCATCGGCCCCTTGACCACGACCTCGTAGCGGGCCCTGTTCGCCTGCCACCACTCGCGGGTGTTGTGCTCCTC
>JBHAES010000416.1:0-3160 GCA_041855725.1 Actinomycetota bacterium | reverse complement strand
GCCGTCGACCAGCAGCACCACCCAGCGCGACGCGCCGCCGACACCGACGACGTCACGGCACCCCGGCACCGCCAGCCGGGCGGCGACGGAGCCCATCAGGTCGGCGACGGCGGCCTGCCCGTACGCCGGGAGGACGGGACTCACCGCGCCCGCACCGACGAGGAGCCGAGGCCCGTGCGACGCTGGAGCGTCGCGGCGAAGTCGATCAGCCGGTCGACGTTGTCGACGCCGTCGGCGGCGGCGCTCATGCGCACCTGAAGGTCCTCGGTGGCGACCGTGCCCGCGTAGCCGTGGTCGACGTCGCAGGTCGGGTCGCCGCACCCGGCCGGCTCGATGTCAGCACGTTGGACGGTGCCCCACCCCACCGTCAGCCACGCCTCCTCGACCTTCGCCACCGGGGTGCCGAACCGCTCCGGGTGACTCACGATCCGCGACAGCGACACCGAGGTGAACCGGTCGAGCGCCACCGCCTCGACCGTGCTCGCCGCCTGCATCGGCCGCAGCTCGATCGTGTGCTCGTCGGTGTGGCTCACCAGCAGCCGGGTCTCGGTGAGCGCGATGACGGTGAGGTGGCGGTGGAGCGCGTCGGCGGCGAACGTGGCCTCGTGGTGCACGAGGTGCTTGAGCACGGGCTCGTCGCCGAGGGCGAGCTGCATGCCGTCCACGATGAGGTCGGGAAAGTAGCCGCACGCTGCCACGTCCCGCTGCAGGGCGGCCAGCCCGAGGTCGCGCGTCGATGTCACCTCGTGATTCTGGCACGGAACCCTCCCCCGCCAGCAACCGACGACCGGCGGCGTACCCCGGGCCCAGTACGCTTCGCAGCGTGTCGACCACCAGCCGCCCGTTCATCGCCGCCCGCATCGAGGAGTGGTTCAACCGCCGGATCGAGTCGCTGGTGCTGCGCCTGGGCTGGGAGCCGCAGCTGATCGGTTACGCCGGCTACGGCAACGACACGCAGATGCGGGTGCTGGGGCGCGTCGTGCTGGTGCCCCGCCGCAGCGCCGTCACCGAGGAGGCGGAGCGGTTCCTGGCGCGACGCGGCTGGCGCAACTTCGTGTCGCTGTCGTGCGTGGCGCGGCCGGCGACCCTCACGCACGGGGACCGCCTGATCAGCCTCGTCACCGATCGGCAGGGTTACATCGACGTGACGGTGCCCACCGACGGCCTGGCCCCCGGCTGGCACCAGGTCACCCTCGACACCGAGGGTGCCGACCCGGTGCGGGCCGACGTCATGATCGTGGCGAAGGGCACCACCGTCGGCGTCGTCAGCGACATCGACGACACGGTGCTCACCACCTGGCTGCCGCGGCTCTTCCTCGCCGCGTGGAACTCGTTCGTGCTCACCGAGAGCCGCCGCCAGCCCGTCCCAGGCATGGCCGACATGTACGAGGAGCTGCTGAAGCGGTTCCCGGGCGCGCCGGTGGTGTACGTGTCGACCGGGTCGTGGGACACGTACGCGTTCCTGCGCCGCTTCCTCGACCGCAACGGCTACCCCCGCGGCCCGATGCTGCTCACCGACTGGGGCCCCACCAACACCGGCTGGTTCCGCAGCGGCCGCGACCACAAGACGAGCTCGCTGCGCGAGCTGGCGCGCGACCTGCCGGAGGTGCAGTGGGTGCTCGTCGGCGACGACGGCCAGCACGACCCGATGATCTACGCCGAGTTCGCCGAGCAGTCCCCCTCGCACGTGAAGGCGATCGCGATCCGCGAGCTCAACCCGGTGGAGCAGATGCTCGCCCACGGCACCCCCGGCGAGCGGCTCGACACGGTGACCAAGGAGCAGGCCGTGCAGCCGCGGCCCACCGTGAGCGGCCCCGAGGGCTACACCCTGCTGCGCAAGGTGCTGCTCGCGATGGGCCTCGACCGCCCCCAGCGCGGGGCACCGGCCTGAGCCGGCGCAGGGTGGCACCAGCCGGGGGTGCGGGTCTCGCGCGCCCGGGCCCGTACGCGGGCCGTACGGCCGACGCTCGCGGGGCGCGCCGACCCGCCTGCGGGCGGTCGTCGGCGCCGCGGGGTTGAATAGGCCTGTTTGCAGCCGACGAGGAGGAAGCCGCCCGATGGCACCCAGGACCCGAGCGACCGAGGTCGACGACGACTACACCGAGCGCATCGTCGACATCGACGTGTCCACCGAGATGGAGTCGTCGTTCCTGGAGTACGCCTACTCGGTCATCTACTCCAGGGCGCTGCCCGACGCCCGTGACGGCCTCAAGCCGGTGCAGCGGCGCATCCTCTACACGATGGACGACATGGGGATCCGCCCCCACCGTCCCCACGTGAAGTGCGCCCGCGTCGTCGGCCAGGTGATGGGTGTGCTCCACCCTCACGGCGACACGGCCATCTACGACGCCCTCGTCCGCATGGCGCAGCCGTGGGCGATGCGGCTGCCGCTCGTCGACGGCCACGGCAACTTCGGCTCCCTCGACGCGGGCCCGGCCGCGATGCGCTACACCGAGTGCCGCATGGCCACGCCCGCCACCGCGATGACCGCCGGGCTCGACGAGGACACCGTCGACTTCCGGCCCAACTACGACGGCAAGGGCACCGAGCCGGTCGTGCTGCCGGCCGCGATCCCCAACCTGCTCGTCAACGGCGCCACCGGCATCGCCGTCGGCATGGCCACCAGCATCGCGCCCCACAACCTGGTCGAGGTGGTGCAGGCGCTCAAGCACCTCATCGCCCACCCCGACGCCACCGTCGACGACCTGATGCGCTACGTGCCCGGGCCCGACCTGCCGACCGGCGGCAAGATCGTCGGGCTCGACGGGGTGCGCGACGCCTACACCACGGGCCGCGGCTCGTTCCGGATCCGGGCCACCGCCCGCATCGAGCAGGTCACCCCGCGGCGGCGCGGCATCGTCGTCACCGAGCTGCCCTACATGATCGGGCCCGAGAAGATCATGGAGCAGATCAAGGCCCTCGTGCAGGCCAAGAAGCTCAGCGGCATCGCCGACATCAAGGACCTCACCGACCTCGCCAACGGGCTGCGGCTCGTGATCGAGGTGAAGAACGGCATCAACGCCGAGGCGATGCTCGAAGAGCTCTACCGGCTCACCAAGCTCGAGGACTCGTTCTCGATCAACGCGGTGGCGCTCGTCGACGGGCAGCCCCGCACCCTGTCGCTGCTGCAGCTGCTGCAGGTCTACCTCGGCCACCGCGT
>JBHAES010000415.1:0-5515 GCA_041855725.1 Actinomycetota bacterium | reverse complement strand
TGGGCGGGGTGGGGCTGCGGCTGCTGTGCCCGCCCGCCACGGCCGCCAGCCTGCGCACCGGCGCCGAGGTGGCGCTGGCCACGTCGCTGGTGGTGCGCGAGGACTCCCTGACCCTGTACGGGTTCGCCGACGCCGACGAGCGCGACTGCTTCGAGCTGGTGCAGACCGCCACCGGGGTGGGGCCGAGGCTGGCGCAGGCGATCGTGTCGGTGCTGAGCCCCGACGACCTGCGCCGCGCGATCGCGTCGGAGGACCTGGCGGCGCTGTGCAAGGTGCCGGGGGTGGGGCGCAAGGGGGCCCAGCGGCTCGTGCTGGAGCTGAAGGACAAGGTCGGCGCGCTCGCCGCGACGGCCGGGGCCGACCGTCCCAGCGTCGGCGAGCCGCTGTGGCGCGAGCAGGTGCGCCTCGGGCTCGAGGGGCTGGGCTGGTCGGCGCGCGACGCCGAGGCGGCGTGCGAGAAGGTGGCGCCGCTGGCCGACGAGACGCCCACCCCGTCGGTCGCCACCTTGATGCGCGCGGCGCTGCGCACGCTGGCCAAGTAACGTTCGGTAGCGATGGAGCCCTACCACTCCCCGGTCGACCCGCACGCCGAGCCCGACGAGCGGACCGCCGAGGCTGCCCTGCGGCCGTCGCGGCTGGCCGAGTTCGAGGGGCAGCAGCGGGTGTCCGACCAGCTGGGGCTGGTGCTCCAGGCCGCCCAGCACCGCGGCACGGTGCCCGACCACGTGCTGCTGTCGGGTCCGCCGGGACTGGGCAAGACCACCCTGGCCATGATCATCGCCGCCGAGCTCGGGGCGCCGCTGCGCATGAGCTCCGGCCCGGCCATCCAGCACGCCGGCGACCTGGCCGCGATCCTGTCGGGGCTGTCGGAGGGCGAGGTGTTCTTCCTCGACGAGATCCACCGCATGTCGCGGCCGGCCGAGGAGATGCTCTACCTGGCGATGGAGGACTTCCGGGTCGACGTGGTGGTGGGCAAGGGCCCCGGCGCCACGGCGATCCCGCTGGAGATCCCGCCGTTCACCCTCGTCGGCGCCACCACCCGGGCCGGGCTGCTGCCCGGGCCGCTGCGGGACCGGTTCGGGTTCACCGCCGTGCTCGACTTCTACGACGCCGCGGCCCTGGGCCGCATCGTGCGCCGGTCGGCCGCCGTGCTCGGCACCCCCCTCGACGACGGCGTGGAGCAGGTGATCGCCTCGCGCTCGCGGGGCACGCCCCGGATCGCCAACCGGCTGCTGCGGCGGGTGCGCGACTACGCCCAGGTGAAGGGCGACGGCCGGGTCACGGCGCAGCTCGCCGAGCGGGCGCTGGAGCTGTACGAGGTCGACGCGCTCGGGCTCGACCGGCTCGACCGGGCGGTGCTCGACGCGGTGTGCGTGAAGTTCGGCGGGGGACCGGTCGGGCTGGGCACCCTGGCCATCGCCGTCGGCGAGGAGACCGAGACCGTCGAGGAGGTGGCCGAGCCGTTCCTGGTCCGCCTCGGGTTCCTCATGCGCACCCCGCGGGGCCGGGTGGCCACCGCCCGAGCCTGGCAGCACCTCGGGCTCGCCGCGCCCCGCGGCACCGAGCCGGACCTGTTCTCCACCTGAGCCGGCGGCCCGGTCACCGACCACGATTCGGTGCTGTCAGGTGAGGCCGCTAGGCTTGCCTGGGCCCGTGCTCGGGTTCGTCCGCAACCTCCGAGGGAACCATGGATCCTGTAACTCTGGGAATGATCGTCCTCATGCTCGTCGGCATGTACTTCCTGTTCTTCCGGCCGCAGCAGAAGCGCGTCCGCGAGCAGCAGGAGATGATCGCCTCGCTCGAGGCCGGCACCCGCGTGCTGCTCACCAGCGGCGTGCTGGGCACGATCCGCCACCTGGGCACCAACCAGGTGGTGATCGAGGTCTCGCCCGGCGTCGAGCTCACGCTGCTGCGCCAGGCGATCGTACGGCCCGTCGCCCCCGACGAGGAGGAGTTCGAGTACTCCGACGGCGCTGACGACGCCCTGGCCGACGAGGTCGAGGTGCCCGACGACCTGTCTGGGCTCGACGCGACGCCCGACGACCCGGCCGACGGGACCGATCCGACCGACGCCGCCGACCCGGCCGACGACGCTCCCGCCGGGGAGGTCGACGAGGCCGCACCGGCCGCCGACGACGCGGGCACCGGCGAGCGTCCCGCCGACCGGGGCTGAACGGGGGCGCACGTGGCTCGCAGCACCTCTGCCCGGCACGGGCACCCCGGACGCATGCTCGTGGCGTTCTTCCTCGTGGTGGCCGGCCTCTACGGCCTCATCGCCTGGTCGAACGCCTGGTCGCCGAGGCTGGGCCTCGACCTGCGCGGCGGCACCACCATCACCCTCACCGCCAGCAACGTGACCGGCGGCGGGGCCGTCGACTCGTCGAGCCTCGAGCTGGCGCGCACGATCATCCAGCAGCGCGTCGACGGGCTGGGCGTGGGCGAGGCCGAGGTCACCACCTCCGGCAACAACCAGATCCTCGTGAGCGTGCCCAACATGCAGCGCGACGAGCTGGTCGCCCTCGTGGGCCAGACGGCCCGCCTGGAGTTCCGGGCCGTCTACAACGTCGAGCAGACCAACGCGGCGCTGCCGGCCGACCAGGCCACCGCGCTGCCGCAGGTGCCCGCGTCGTCGTCGCCGCGGCCCGAGACCCAGGCGACCCCGTTCCCCGCCGAGACCGCCGAGCGCAAGCAGCTGCTCGCCACGCAGCTGCAGTGGCAGCCCGGCCAGCTCGACCAGGAGGACTTCGACGCCTACTCGTGCAGCGACACGGTGCACTCGGTGCCCGACCAGGCCCTCGTCACCTGCCTGCGCTCCGACCTCGCCGCCGCCGGGCAGGCGAAGTACCTGCTCGGGCCGGTGCTGCTCGAGGGCGACATGCTGCGCGAGGCGCGCGCCGGGGTGCCGCAGAACCAGCTCAACTGGGTCGTGAACCTCCAGTTCAACGAGCAGGGCTCCGAGCTGTTCAACGACGTCACCACCTACCTGGCCACGCAGACCACGCCGAAGAACCAGTTCGCCATCGTGCTCGACGGCAAGGTGATCTCGGCGCCGTACGTCTCCAGCGCGATCCCCGGCGGCCAGGCCGAGATCTCGGGGTCGTTCACCCAGAAGAGCGCCACCGACCTGGCCAACGTGCTCAAGTACGGCGCGCTGCCGCTGTCGTTCGAGGTGTCGTCGGTCGACACCGTGTCGGCCACGCTCGGCTCCGACCAGCTGCGCGCCGGGCTCGTCGCCGGCGCCATCGGCCTGCTGCTCGTGGTCGTCTACAGCCTGGTCTACTACCGGGCCCTCGCCGTCGTCGTGGTCGCCTCGCTGGCGGTGGCGGCCGCGCTGACGTACGCGATGATCGTGCTGCTCGGCTCGTCGATGGGCTTCGCGCTGTCGCTGCCCGGCATCGCGGGCGCGATCGTGGCCATCGGCGTCACCGCCGACTCGTTCATCATCTACTTCGAACGCATCCGCGACGAGGCGCGAGAAGGGCGCAGCATCGCCACCGCCGTCGAGACCGGCTGGATCAAGGCCCGACGCACCATCCTCGTGGCCGACGCGGTGTCGCTGCTCAGCGCCGTGGTGCTGTTCGTGCTGGCGATCGGTGCGGTGAAGGGCTTCGCCTTCACCCTCGGCCTCACCACGCTCATCGACATCGCGATCTGCTTCTACTTCACCAAGCCGCTCGTCTCGCTGCTCTCCCGCACCACGTACTTCGGCACCGGGCGCCGGTTCTCCGGCTTCGAGGCCGAGCACATGGGCGTGCAGCAGCTGCGCACGTTCGGCCGCCGGTCCGCCACGAAGGAGGCCTGACCATGCCGACGACGAAGGCGACGACGAAGCGGGGGGGCACCGAGCCCGGCCGCAAGGTCGGGTTGGCGCACCGGCTCTACACCGGCGAGGTCTCCTACGACTTCGTCGGCCACCGCAAGGGGTGGTACATCGTCTCGGTCGTGCTGATGACCGTGTCGGTGGCCGCCATGACCATCCTGGGCCTCGACTGGGGCATCGAGTTCCGTGGCGGCTCCGACTACCAGGTCGCCACCCGCGTGACCGACGACACCGTGGGCCGCTACCGGCAGGCGGTCAACGACACGGGGCTGGCGAACCTGAGCCCGGTGGTCACCACGATCGGCACCGACCGGGTGCGGGTGCAGGTGCGCTCGCTGACGGTGGAGGAGCAGCAGACGGTGCGCGCCGCCATCGCGCAGGAGGCGGGCGTCCCAGCCGACCAGGTCGCCTACCAGCTCATCGGCGCATCATGGGGCCGGCAGATCACCCAGCAGGCCGTGATCGCCCTCGTGGTCTTCCTGGTGCTGGTGGCGCTGCTGATCTGGCTCTACTTCCGAGACCTGAAGATGGCGTTCGCGGCGCTGGTGGCCCTGGGCCACGACCTCGTGCTCACCGTCGGCGTGTACGCCGTGGTGCAGTTCACGGTCACCCCGGCCACGATGATCGGCGTCCTCACCATCCTCGGCTACTCGCTCTACGACACCGTGGTGGTGTTCGACAAGGTGCGCGAGAACGTGGCCGAGATCGACGAGAAGCGCATCACCTACTCCGAGGCGGCCAACCTGGCCGTCAACCAGGTGCTGATCCGGTCGCTCAACACCACCATCATCGGCGTGCTGCCGGTGGCGGCGCTGCTGTTCGCCGGCGTGGTGGTGCTCGGCAGCGGCCCGCTCATGGACCTGGGCCTCGCCCTGTTCGTGGGCATGGTCGCCGGCGCGTACTCGTCGATCTTCATCGCCACCCCGCTGCTCGCCCAGCTCAAGGAGCGCGAGCCCGCGATGGTGGAGCACCGCCGCCGCCTCGAGCGGCGCAGCCGGCGGGCCGAGGCCAAGGAGGCCGCGCAGAGCCGCCGTGCCGCGACGGTGCCGCTGACCGTGACGCCGGTCGCCGCCTCGACCTCGGACGAGGCCGCCGCCGACGCCCCGTCCGACGAGGCCGCCGACCAGCCCGCGCCCACCCGTCACCAGCCGACCCGTACGTCGCGCCGCGACCGCAAGTAGAGAGCCTGAGGAACGATGGTCCCCACCACCCAGCAGGAGCGGGTCGCGCTCGTCGAGTCGCTGATCCTCGACGTGCCCGACTACCCGAAGCCGGGCATCGTCTACAAGGACATCACCCCGCTGCTGGGCGACCACGCCGGCTACCAGGCCTGCGTCGACGCCCTGGTCGAGGTGGCCCCGCCCGGCATCGACGTGGTGGTCGGCATGGAGGCCCGGGGGTTCTTCTTCGCCGGCCCCGTGGCCCTCGCCCTCGGCGCCGGGTTCGTGCCCGTCCGCAAGCCGGGCAAGCTGCCGCGCGACGTCTACAGCGAGTCGTTCGCCCTGGAGTACGGGCAGGACACGCTGACGGTGCACCAGGACGCGATCCCGCGCCACGGCAAGGTGCTCGTCATCGACGACGTGCTCGCCACCGGCGGCACGGTGGGGGCGACCGCCCGCCTCGTCAACCACCTGGGCGCCGACCTGGTGCACGTGTCGGTCGTGATGGAGCTCGGCTTCCTCGACGGCCGCGAGC
>JBHAES010000414.1:0-17301 GCA_041855725.1 Actinomycetota bacterium | reverse complement strand
TCGCGTGCGCGCTGGGGATCACGGGCGTCGGGGTGGCCACCCCGGCCGTCGCGTCCGGCGGGGTCAGCATCGGGGACCGGGTCTGGTACGACGACGACGGCGACGGCAGGCAGACCGGTGAGCGGTCCGCCGCCCACGGTGCCGCGGGGGTCGCGGTGTCGCTGTACGAAGCCGACGGCACCACCCTGGTCGGCCGCACCGTCACCGACGCGCGCGGCTTCTACAGCTTCGCCGGGCTGCGGCCCGCCACCGGCTACGTGCTGCGTGTCGACCTGCCCGCGGGCACCACGTTCACCCGGCCGCACCAGGACGAGGAGGCGAACGACTCCGACGTCGTGCCCGTCCAGGGGGCCTCGTACGGCAGCGCCCACGTCACCACCCCCGACCAGGGCCGGGGCGACGCGTCGGACCCCGACCTGACCACCCTCGACGTCGGGTTGCGCCGGGAGCCGGTGCGCGACGCGCTGACGGTGGTGCAGCGCTCCAGCGTCCGGCTGCTCACCGAGACCGCCGTCCACACCATCCCTGTCGACGTCACGGTCACCAACGACGGCAACCGGCCGGTCCGGGGCGTCACGGTGGCGGCCCCGCGGCTGGGCGACCTCGAGGACTGCCGGGTCGCGACCCTCGACCCGGGTGAGAGCGTGACCTGCCGCGGCACGGCGAGCGCCCGCTCCTCCGACTACGACGCCGCCAGGTTCGTCAGCACCGCCACCGCCACGGCAGCGGTGGGCGAGAACGTCATCCTCAGCACGAAGGACGTGCTGAAGATCAGGGCCGTCCAGGCACCCCGGCTGACCGCCGACCTCAAGGCCGACCGGCAGACCGCCAAGGTCAACGACACCGTCACCTGGACCGTCACCCTCAGCAACACCGGCAACGTGACGCTCGGGGACATCCGGCTCGCCGACCGGCTCGGGCGGACCCTCGACGGCTGCCCCACCAGCCTCGGCAGCGGGGTGCTCACGACCTGCCAGGTCGCGGTGGCGGTCACCTTCCAAGACGTCACCGCGGGCAGGCTGTCCGCCCCTGAGATCTCGGCCCAGCTCCCGGCCACCGAGGACGACGCCAACCCGCGGCGGATCTCGGCCGAGTCCACCATCGCCGCCCCGGTGACGGTGCTGCCGCCCCTGCCCAGCACCATCGTCGCCACCCAGCGCCCCGGCCTGCAGCCGGCGCAGCCGCTGCCGGCCGCGTCCGACCAGGTGCTCGGCGCCACCGTCACGGTCGCGCCGCAGGGTCCGGTCGACGTCTCCGCCGCGGGCACCGCGGTGACCGTCACCGGCACCACGACCAGCGCCCCCACCAGCACCGCCGTCCCGTCGGTGCCCGCGCCCCAGCCGTTGCGGCTGCCCGAGACCGGAGCCGTCGACGTCAGCCCCGCCGACCTCGTCTGGCCCGCCCTGTGCCTGCTGGCGGGCGCGGCCCTCGTGACCCGCGGCGCCCGCCTGCGCGGTACCCGACGCCCCCCGGCCCCGGAGGGCTGAGGGCAACGGACGATTCGCCCGGCGCGGCGCGGCCCCGGTAGTCTGGAGGCCGCGCCCCGGGCGCGTCGCGGATGTAGCTCAATGGCAGAGCCCCAGCCTTCCAAGCTGGTCATGCGGGTTCGATTCCCGTCGTCCGCTCCATCAGGCCAGCGAGGCGGCCCGCGGCCCGTACGAGCCTCCAGGCCATCCCCCTCCTCGCCCGCCCGCGGACGACGTCGTGGTCGCCCCTCGGGCGGGCGGCGGGCCGGGGCCCGGCCCACGGCATGATGGTGGGGCTGGGACGAGGCCCGAGACGAAGGAGGTGCACCCGTGCGGCGTCGGCTCGTGATCGTCGGCGGTGCCGTGCTGGTCGTCGCCGCCCTGGCGGAGGCCGTCGTCGTGGCGCGCCCCTGGGAGCCGACGGTGGCGCTCGACGCCGCCACGTACGTGCCCACCACCATGACCCCGACCCCGTCGCCCGAGGCCACCTCGGAGCAGGGCACGGACGCCACAGCCGGCACCGGACCCTCCATCGTCAGCGAGGCCCCGTCGTCGGCGCCGCCGGTGCCGCCCGACTGCTCCGCCCGGCGGCCGATCGTGCCGAAGACGTTCATGATCGACCGGACGGGGGTGTCGTCGCCCATGCTGTCGCTCGGGCTCGACGGCAGCGCGCCCGCCGCCCCGCCGAAGAACCAGCCCTACACGGTGGGGTGGTACCGGGGAGGTCCCGCGATCGGGGCCGCCAAGGGCAACGCGATCCTGACCGCCCACACCTACCGGCAGGGTGGGGCGCTGGGCAACGACCTCGTCGAGGGCGGGCTGCAGGTCGGCGACCGCATCCGCGTCGTGGGGGTCGACGGCAGCGTGCAGTGCTACACCTACACGGGCAGCACGAAGGTGTGGGTGAAGGACTACAAGCCCGGCTCCACCGTCATGGACAACCCCAACGGTCCCCACCAGCTCGCGCTCGTGGTCTGCTGGGACTTCGACTGGAACACCCAGGAGTGGCGCTCCCGCATCATCTTGTACGCCGCCCCGGAGGCCTGAGCACGGCGCGGGCGCACGGGGGTCGGGGCGACAGGACTCGAACCTGCGATCTCCTGCTCCCAAAGCAGGCGCGCTAGCCACTGCGCTACGCCCCGTTCAGCGAGGAACTCTACCGCGCCGGCCCTCGGGGGCACGACCTGGCGGTGGGCCGTGGTCCGGTTCGCGGCCGTACGACCCCTCGGATAGCATGACGCAGACGCGCCGCGCCGAGCTGGCACCGGCGCCAGCGACATCCGATTCGTCAGGAGTTCCCTGTGCCAAGCACCGTCGAGAAGATCAGCACCACACGGGCCAAGCTCACCATCGAGATCCCGTTCGCCGATCTGTTGCCTGCCCTCGACAAGGCCTATCGCCAGATCGCCCAGCAGATCAGCGTCCCCGGGTTCCGCAAGGGCAAGGTGCCCAACGCGATCATCGACCAGCGGGTCGGCCGCGGCGCGATCCTCAACGAGGCCATCAACGAGGTGCTGCCCACCGCGTACGGGCAGGCCGTCGCCGAGCACGGGCTCGCGCCGCTGGGCCAGCCCGAGGTCGAGATCACCCGGCTCGACGACAACGACGTGGTGGAGTTCACCGCCGAGGTGGACGTGCGGCCCGACTTCGACCTGCCCGACTTCTCGGCGATCTCCGTCGAGGTCGCCGACCACGAGGTCAGCGACGACGAGGTGGACGAGCGGGTGGAGCTGCTGCGGCGCCGGTTCGCCACCAAGCTCGACGTCGACCGGCCGGCCGCCGAGCGCGACCTGGTCACCATCGACCTCGAGGCCAGCCGTGACGGCGAGACGCTGCCCGACGCCACCGCCGAGGGGGTCACCTACGTGATCGGCTCGGGCGGCATGCTCGACGGCCTCGACGAGGCCGTGACCGGGCTCGCCGTGGGCGACGAGGCGACGTTCCCCACCACCCTGGTGGGCGGCCCCCACAAGGGTGAGCAGGTCGACGTGCTGGTCCGGGTGCAGAAGGTGCAGCAGGAGGAGCTGCCGGAGGTCGACGACGACTTCGCGCAGCTGGTCAGCGAGTTCGACACGGTCGCCGAGATGCGCGACGACCTGCGCGAGGCCGTGGCCGCCAACGGTCGCCTCGCCCAGGCCTCGCAGGCCCGCGACAAGGTGCTCGAGGCGGCGCTGGACCTGGTCGAGTTCGACGTGCCGCAGGCGGTCGTCGACCGCGAGATCGAGGTGCGCACCAACCAGATCACCGCGCAGCTGCGGCAGGCCGGGCTCACGGTCGAGGCCTACCTGGAGCAGAGCGACGACGAGGCGAAGGACGCCGACGAGTTCTGGGCCGGCGTGGCCCGCCGCTCCGAGCAGTCGCTGCGCGCCCAGATCCTGCTCGACAAGATCGCCGACGACCGCGAGGTCGGCATCGACCAGAGCGACCTGACCCAGCTCATCTTCCGCAAGGCGCAGGAGAACGGCACCACGCCGGAGCAGGAGATCCAGCACATGCAGGAGCACAACCACCTCCCCGAGTGGATGGGGGAGGTGCGCCGCGGCAAGGCGCTGGGTCTGCTCATCGCCGCCGCCACGGTGACCGACGCCTCCGGCAACGTGGTCGACCTCGACCGGCTCAACGCCGACGGCAGCATCGGTGCGCCCGAGCCCGAGGCCCCGGTGAGCCCCGTGCCCGCCGGCTCGGCGGACTCGGCCGACAGCGCCGACTCGCCGGACAGCGCCGACAGCCCGGACTCGCCGGACAGCCCTGCCTCCCCGGCGTCGGCCGCCGAGGCGTGACGCCCGCCGGTCCCCGGTGACCTCCGCCCCCGTCGAGTCGGCTCGGCGGGGGCGCGTCGCTGTCGGGCGTCGGGTGGGCCGCCGGGCGCTCCGCCTTGAGCGAACAGGCGGTGGAAAGACTCGGATCTGTCGCAGGGAGCGGGTAGGTTCGCCCGTGTGAACGCATCTGTCCCTCACCTGCCGCGCATGGCCACCATGCCCACCGGCGTCGGTATGACCGACTCGGTCTACCAGTCCCTGCTGGCGAACCGCATCATCTTCCTCGGTTCCGAGGTGCGCGACGAGAACGCCAACGCGATCTGCGCGCAGATGCTGCTGCTCAACGCCGAGGACCCGGACCGCGACATCTACCTCTACATCAACTCGCCGGGCGGCTCGGTCGACTCGGGCATGGCGATCTTCGACACCATGCAGTGGATCAGCAACGACGTCGCCACCGTGGCGATGGGGCTGGCCGCGTCGATGGGCCAGTTCCTGCTGTCGGCCGGCGCGAAGGGCAAGCGGTTCGCGCTGCCCCACAGCCGCATCATGATGCACCAGCCGTCGGGTGGCCTCGGCGGCACGGCGTCCGACATCCGCATCCAGGCCGAGCAGTCGCTGCACATCAAGAAGACGATGTCGGCGCTGATCGCCGAGCACACCGGCCAGACGGTCGAGCAGATCGAGGCCGACTCCGACCGCGACCGGTGGTTCACCGCCCCCGAGGCGCTCGAGTACGGGTTCATCGACCACGTCTACGAGCGCGCGTCCCAGATCACCACGGAGGCTCCGAACCAGTGAGGAACGACATGACCATGCCGGCGCTGCCCGGTGGGCTCGCCCCGACCGGGCCGCGGGCCGACTACTACATCCCGCAGTGGGAGGAGCGCACGTCCTACGGGGTGCGCCGCGTCGACCCCTACACCAAGCTGTTCGAGGACCGCATCATCTTCCTCGGCACCCCGATCAGCGACGACATCGCCAACGCGGTGATGGCGCAGCTGCTGTGCCTGCAGTCGATGGACGCCGAGCGGCAGATCAGCATCTACATCAACTCGCCGGGCGGGTCGTTCACGGCCCTCACCGCGATCTACGACACGATGCGCTACATCAAGCCCGAGATCCAGACGGTGTGCCTCGGCCAGGCCGCGTCGGCGGCGGCGGTGCTGCTGGCCGCAGGCACGAAGGGCAAGCGGCTCGCGCTGCCCAACAGCCGCATCCTGATCCACCAGCCCGCCACCGAGGGCGGCTACGGCCAGTCGTCCGACCTCGAGATCCAGGCCAAGGAGATCCTGCGCATCCGGGCGCTCATGGAGCAGATGCTGGCCGACGACACGGGCCAGCCGGTCGACAAGATCAGCAAGGACATCGAGCGCGACAAGTACCTGACGGCGGCCGAGGCGGTGGACTACGGCATCGTCGACGCGATCCTGCCGTCGCTGAAGGACGAGGCCTGAGCGAGGTTGTCGCGTGTCGGGCCCGAACCGGCCCGGCACGCGCCACCTGAACGTTAGTGTGGACCGTCCCCGCCCCGGTGGGCGGCGGGCGGACGAGGCGGAAGGGGGCAGGATGCCTCGGATCGGGGAGACCGGCGACCTGCTGAAGTGCTCCTTCTGCGGCAAGTCGCAGAAGCAGGTCAAGAAGCTCATCGCAGGGCCAGGGGTCTACATCTGCGACGAGTGCATCGACCTGTGCAACGAGATCATCGAGGAGGAGTTCAGCGAGGGCCGCGACGTCGGCCTGCTCGACGACCTGCCCAAGCCGCGCGAGATCCGGGCGTTCCTCGACACCTACGTCATCGGCCAGGACGACGCGAAGAAGACCCTCGCCGTCGCCGTCTACAACCACTACAAGCGGGTGCAGGCGCAGGCGGCCACCCCGCCGCGCCGCGCCACCGAGGACGACACGGTCGAGCTCGGCAAGTCCAACATCCTGCTCATCGGCCCCACCGGCTGCGGCAAGACCTACCTCGCCCAGACCCTCGCCAAGATGCTCAACGTGCCGTTCGCGATGGCCGACGCCACGGCCCTCACCGAGGCCGGCTACGTGGGCGAGGACGTCGAGAACATCCTCCTCAAGTTGATCCAGGCCGCCGACTTCGACGTGAAGAAGGCCGAGACCGGCATCATCTACATCGACGAGATCGACAAGGTCGCCCGCAAGTCCGAGAACCCATCCATCACCCGCGACGTGTCGGGCGAGGGCGTGCAGCAGGCGCTGCTGAAGATCCTCGAGGGCACGGCCGCGTCGGTGCCGCCGCAGGGGGGCCGCAAGCACCCCCACCAGGACTTCATCCAGATCGACACCACCAACGTGCTGTTCATCGTGGGCGGGGCGTTCGCCGGCCTCGAGCACATCATCAACACCCGCGTCGGCAAGCGTCCGCTCGGGTTCACCGCCGAGGAGGGCGCCCGCAAGCCGAAGGACCCGGACCCGTTCGCCGAGGTCCGCCCCGAGGACCTGGTGAAGTTCGGCCTCATCCCCGAGTTCATCGGGCGGCTGCCCATGATCTCGTCGGTGTCGCCGCTCGACCGTGACGCGCTCATCCGCATCCTCGTCGAGCCGAAGAACGCCCTCGTGCGGCAGTTCCGCAAGCTGTTCGAGCTCGACGGGGTCGAGCTCGACCTCACCCCCGACGCCGTCGAGGCGGTCGCCGACCTCGCGCTCGCCCGCGGCACCGGGGCCCGCGGCCTGCGGGCCATCCTCGAGGAGACCCTGCTCGACGTGATGTACGAGGTGCCGTCGCGTGACGAGGTCGCCCAGGTCGTCGTCACCGCCGACGTCGTCAACCAGCAGGCCAAGCCCGAGTTCGTGTCCCGCGCCCAGCTCGCCGGGCGGCAGGAGAAGACGGCCTGAGCGTCGGGCCGAGCCGGCGTACGCACTGACCCCGCGCCCTCGGCGCCCGAGGTCGGGGGGCCGCCCCGTCAGCCGCGGGTGCGCTGCACGACGAGCTTGCCGACCCGCAGCGCGAGGCTCCCGCCCGGCACCACGAGGCCCACGGCGTCGGCGCCGATGTCGAACAGCAGGTCCTTGTCGAGCGCGCGGCCCTGACCTGCGGCGCTCTTGGCGGCGGGGCGCAGCTCGCCGGTGACCGCGTCGAGCTCCATCGACTGCTGCCGCTGCCTGGTGACCCAGGCGTAGTCGATGGCGTAGACCGGCCGGAAGAACAGCCCGAGCGCCTCGACCTCGACGACCTCGGTGTGGAACGTGTCGGCCTGCACCGCCTTCATGAGCGCCACGAGCTGGCGCCGCACCACGAACGAGGCCCGGATCTCGGGGGCCACCACCATCGCCCCCGGCGGCGCGAACCGGGCGAGGTCGGTCAGCTCGGTCATGGGACCGCGCAGGTAGGGGCCGAAGGTCGGCCGCTCCTCGCCGCTCACCCCGTCGACGAGCTGCTCGCGGCGGTGCTGCTCGCGGCATCGCGTCACCCCGGTGACCGTCACCTGGCCGTCGGTCACGGTGCGTGGCCCGGCCGGGTCGGCGTCGAGCGTCACCTGGCAGGCGGAGGCGTGCTGCGAGGCGAGGGTGTAGGTCTCGCGCACCTCGTAGTCGAGCTCGCTGCGCGCGGCCACGTGCCAGAACGGCTCGTAGCGCAGCTCCTGCCGGGTGACCTGCACCTCCTCCTCCTTGGGGCGGAACATGAGGCTGGTGAGCGTGCCGAACGCGGTGACCCGCTGCGCCCTGGCCAGCTCGTGCGCCTGCTCGCCCGTCATCGTCGAGTGCAGCACGAACGCCCGCTCCTGCACGATCCGCAGCTCCATGCCCCACCTCCACGGTCCCGGTCCAGGCCTCACCCTAGAGGGGACCGGGCCGCGGTGCGCCCACCCCCTCGACCGGACGGGTGGGCTCGGGGTCGTCGGGGGGGGTCGCGGCAGGCGTCGTGCGCTGCGAGGGCTGCTGCGGCCGGGGTGACGGTGCGTTCGCCGGTTGGGTACGCTCCACAGCGTGGCCCAAGGATACCTTCGATACCCGCATCTGTCCGGTGACCTCGTGTGCTTCGTGGCTCACGACGACGTGTGGCTGGCGCCGGTGGCGGGGGGACGGGCCTGGCGGCTGACCCGCGACGGGGTGCCGGCCCGCAACCCGCGCTTCTCACCCGACGGTGCCCGCATCGCCTACACGTCGAAGCGGTCGGGGGCGATGGAGGTGTACGTGGCCGACGTGGCCACCGGAGAGGTGCAGCAGCTCACCTACTGGGGCTGCGACGCGACCCTCGTCGAGGGCTGGCTGCCCGACGGGCGCGTCGTGGTGGCCTCGGGGGCCCGGCAGCCGTTCATCCGGCGCACCCGGCTGTTCGCGGTGGGCCTCGACGGGTCGTGGGAGATGCTGCCGTACGGGGTCGCGTCGGCGCTCGCGCTGGGGCCGGGCGGCCGGGTGGCTGTCACCACCCCCAACGCGCGCGACGCGGCCATGTGGAAGCGCTACCGGGGCGGCACCGCCTCCCAGCTGTGGCTGCGGCCCACCGCGAAGGGTGCGTGGCGGCGGGTGCTGCCCGACACCGAGGCGGGGCTCTACGACCCGTCGTGGGTCGGCGACCGGATCGTGTTCTGCTCCGACCTCGACGCGTCGCTCGACGAGGCGCCCGACGAGCAGGCCCAGCTCTACTCGGTCGACGCCACGGGCCGGGACCTGCGCCGCCACACCCAGCACGGGCCGGCCGAGGGCTACGTCCGCAACCCCACGACCGACGGCAGCCGGGTCGTCTACCACGCCCGCGGCCGCCTCTACCTGGTCGACGACCTCGACGCCGCCGCTCGCGAGATCGAGGTCGACATCGCGGCCCCGGTGGTGCCGCTCGACGTGCAGCCCACGCAGCGGCTCGTCGACGTGGCCACCGACGCGGGCGGCGACCTGTCGGTCGTCGAGTGGTACGGCGCCGTCTACGCCCTCACCCACCGGGCCGGCCCGGCGCGGGCGATCGCGGCCGACCCGGGCGTACGGGCCAGGCTGCCGCGCGTGCTGGGCACCACGGGCAAGGTCGCCTACGCCAGCGACGTGGCCGACGAGGACTGCATCGAGGTGAGCAACCTCGACGCGGTCGGCAAGCCGCGCCGGCTCGGCCGCGGCCGGGTGGGGCGGGTGCTGTCGCTCACCGCGGCACCGGCCGGTGACCAGCTCGCCATCGTCACCCACGACGGGCGGGTGATGGTGATGGACGTCGCCAGCGGCCGCCTCAAGGACGTGGGCCGCTCGCCGCACGGCGAGGCGACCCAGCCGGTGTTCTCGCCCGACGGGCGCTACCTCGTGTGGGTGCAGCCCACGGCCCTGCTCACCACCCAGCTGATGTGCGTCGACCTGGCGGCGCGTCGGGCCGAGGCCCTCGAGCTGACCAGCGGCAAGTTCTCGGACTCGTCGCCGGCGTTCACCCGCGACGGCCGGCACCTCGTGTGGCTGTCGGCCCGCACGCTCGACCCCCGCTACTCCGAGGTCGGCTTCGACCTCGGGTTCGCCTCGACCGTACGCCCCCACCTGGTGCCGCTGCGCGCCGGCGACCCGGCGCCGTTCGGGCCGTCGGCCGACGGGTGGCGGCTCAGCGCCGCCCCCGACGCCGACGACGCCGAGAAGGACGAGAAGAAGGGCAAGGCGAAGGAGAAGGACAAGCCGCCGGCCGTCGAGCTCGACACCGACGGGTTCGAGGACCGCATCGTCGCCTTCCCGGTGCCGTCGGGCCGCTACGCCCAGCTCGCAGCCGTCAAGGACGGGGTGGTGTGGCGTCGGGTGGTCGCCGACGACGGCGAGCTGCACACCACCCGGGCCGGTGTCGACGGCGAGCCCGACCCGGACCGCCTGGAGCGCTTCTCGTTCGAGACCCGCACGGTGGCCGACCTCGGCACGGCCGACTGGTTCACGGTGAGCGGTGACGGTGAGCGGCTGGTGGTGCGCTCGGGCGACGAGCTGACCGTGGTGCCGTCAGGGTCGAAGGTCGAGGCCGACGACCCGGCGCGGGTGAAGGTGGACCTGTCGCGGCTGCGACGCCGCGTCGACCGCCGCGAGGTGTGGCGGCAGATGTTCGACGAGAACGGTCGCATCATGCGCGACCACTACTGGCGCGAGGACATGGACGGCGTCGACTGGGCGGGGGTGCTGGAACGCTACCGGCCGCTGCTCGACGTCGTCGCCTCCCACGACGACCTCGTCGACGTGCTGTGGGAGACCGTCGGCGAGCTCAACACCTCGCACGCGTACGTGAGCCCGCCGGCCGGCGGCGGCGGGCCGCGGCAGGGGCTGCTCGGCGCCGACCTGGAGCGTACGCCGGCGGGGGAGTGGGCGATCACCCGGGTGCTGCCGGGGGAGTCGTCCGACCCGCGGGCCCGCTCGCCGCTGCGCGCGGCCGGGGTCGACGCCCGCGTGGGCGACGTGGTGGTGGCGGTCGACGGCCACCTCGTGGGCCCCGAGGGGGTCGGCCCGCTGCTGGTGGGGGCGGCCGGCACCGTGGTGGAGCTGGCGCTGCGGCGCGGCTCGCAGCTGCGCCGGGTGGCGGTGGTGCCGCTCGCCGACGAGGAGCCGCTGCGCTACCAGGCGTGGGTGGCGTCGCGGGCCGCGTACGTGGAGCGCCGCTCCCGCGGCCGGGTCGGCTACCTGCACGTGCCCGACATGATGGCCAACGGCTGGGCCCAGTTCCACCGTGACCTCGCCACGGCCATGGCCAAGGAGGGCGTGGTGGCCGACACCCGCTACAACCGGGGCGGGCACACCTCCGAGCTCGTCATCGAGAAGCTGCGGCCACGCATCATCGGGTACGGCCCGGCACGGCACGCCGCCCCCGAGGCCTACCCGGTCCACGGCCGGCGGGGCCCGGTGGTGCTCGTGTGCAACCAGTTCAGCGGCTCCGACGGCGACATGGTCAACGCGGCCGCCCAGGAGCTCGGCCTCGGCCCGGTGGTGGGGCAGCGCACCTGGGGCGGCGTGATCGGCATCGACGGGCGCTTCGACCTCATCGACGGCACCTCCATCACCCAGCCCCGCTACGCGTTCGCGTTCGAGTCGTTCGGCTTCGGCGTCGAGAACCACGGCGTCGACCCCGACATCCAGCGGATCATGGCCCCCGACGACTGGCGCGACGAGGACGAGCGCGACCCTCAGCTCGACATCGCCGTGGACGAGGCGCTGCGGCTGCTCGACGCCACCGGGGCCGCCGTCGTGCCCGACCTGCCGCCGCCGCGGGTGAGGCCGGCCCGGTAGGAGCCGCCCGGTTCGCGGCGTCGAGCGGTGCCGGGGTCCGTGCCCGCCAGCCGGCCCGGGCGGTCAGCCGCGGAGCCCCAGGACGTCGGCCAGGTCGTAGCCGACCGGCTCGGCGAGCTGCGCGTACGTGCACGAGCGGGGGTCGCGGTCGTCGCGCCACCGCACCCACTGGGCGGTGTGGCGGAACCGGGTGCCCTCCATGTGGTCGTAGCGCACCTCGACGACCCGCTCCGGGCGCAGCGGCACGAAGGAGAGGTCCTTCGACGCGTTCCAGCGGGAGCGGGCGGCGGCCGTCGGCGTCCGGGGGTGGGGCCGGTCGCGGGGGTCGGCGCCCGCGTCGGGGGCGGCCCACGCCCACGGGTGGTCGTCGAAGCCGGTCACCAGCGGCTGCAGCTCGGCGAACAGCTCGCGCCGCCGCGCCATCGGGAACGCGCCGATCACGCCCACCGAGCTCAGCGCACCCGTGGCGTCGTCCGGGTAGAGGCCGAGCAGCAGCGAGCCGACGGCGTCGGCGTGGTCCTTGTAGAGCCGGTAGCCGGCCACGACGCAGTCGGCGGTCCGTTCGTGCTTGATCTTCCACATCGCCCGCTTGTCCTCGAGGTACGCCCCGTCGAGGGGCTTGGCGATCACCCCGTCGAGCCCGGCGCCCTCGAACTGCTCGAACCAGCGGCGGGCCACGTCGCGGTCCCGGGTGACGGGGGTGAGGTGCACCGGCGGCGCCGCGGTGGCGAGCGCGCGCTCCAGGGCGGCGCGGCGCTCCGCGTACGGCCGCACGGTCCAGTCGTCCATGCCGAGGGCGAGCAGGTCGAAGGCCACGAAGCTGGCGGGCGTCTCGGCGGCGAGCCTGGTGATCCGTGACGCGGCGGGGTGGAGGCGCTGCTGCAGCAGGTCGAAGCTCAGCCGGTCGCCGGTGGCCGGGTCGACGACGATGATCTCGCCGTCGATGCAGCACGGGTCGGGGAAGCTGCGCCGCACCGCCTCGACGAGCTCGGGGAAGTAGCGGGTGAGCGGGCGGGTGGTGCGCGACCCCAGCTCCACCCGGTCGCCCGAGCGCCACACCAGCGAGCGGAACCCGTCCCACTTGGGCTCGAACATCACGTCGCCGGAGGGGAGCTCCTTCACCGCCCGCGCCAGCATCGGCCCGTACGGCGGGGTGATCGCGGTGCCCCACGCCTGGTCGCGGGTCGCCTTGGGGGCCAGGTAGGAGGCGTCGTCACGGTCGGTGCGCCGCCGGCTGGGCGGCACCCGGGGCGGCTCGCCGGGCATCTTCGGGTAGTCGGGCGGGAAGTTGAGTTCACCCAGCCCCCGCTCCAGGTCGGCCTCCCACAGGGCCAGCGCGCCGGCGAGGTCGCCGGGGTGGTCGTCGATCGTCGCCCACGGGCAGCCGCGGGCGGCGAGCAGGCCCGGGATCGTGGCGACCGTGCAGCGGGCCGGGTCGGCGTCGCGCAGCTCGTCCCACGACAGCGGCATCGAGGCGGGCGCCCCCGGCAGCGGCCGCGGCGAGTAGGCGCCGGCGATGGTGCGGTCGCGGTTGGCCTGGTTGAAGTCGACGAACACCTTCTCGCCGCGCTCCTCCTTCCACCACGACACGGTGACCAGGTCGGGGCGGCGCCGCTCCAGCTCGCGGGCGATGCCGATCACGCCGTGGCGCACGTCCTGGAACTCGTGGGTGGGCCGGATCCGGGCGTAGACGTGGACGCCCCGGTTGCCCGAGGTCTTCGCGTACGCGGTGAGCCCCACCTCGGCCATCACCTCGCGCAGCGCGTACGCGGCCTCGACGGCGTCGGCGAACCCGCGGCCGGGCTGCGGGTCGAGGTCGATGCGCAGCTCGTCGGGGTCGTCGAGGTCGGCGGTGCGCACCGGCCACGGGTGGAACGTGAGGGTGCCCACCTGCGCCGCCCACACCAGCGCGGCGGGCTCGTCGAGGACCAGCTGCTCGCGGCGGCGCCGCGACGGGTAGGTGCACGTCACGCGGCGCAGGAACCCGGGCGCGCCCTGCGGTGGCCGCTTGGAGAAGAACTCCTCGCCCTCGATGCCGTCGGGGAAGCGCTGCAAGGTCATGGGACGGTCGCCGTTGAGCCGCAGGAACGGCTCGGCCACCGCCAGCAGGTAGGCGGCAAGGTCGCGCTTGGTGACCGCCGGTGCCCCCTCGTGGGCGGGCCACAGCACCTTGTCAGGGCTCGTGAGCCTCACCTCGCGGCCGCTCGCGGCCACCGTCTCGGCGTCTGCCATACGGGTGAGCCTACGGGCGGCGGCGCCGCGACGCCCGCATGCGGTGCGTCCAGCCGGTGCCCGGTCGTGCCGGTCGGGTCAGGCTGGGACGCTGGCGCGCTCGACGCCGGGCCCGACCAGGCGGCCGCGTCGGCAGGCGGCCACCGATGACCCCCCCCGCCCAGGTGGCACCGACGAGTTCAGGGGTCGGTGAACGACCCAGGTCTCGATGTGCTAGCGTCATTCGGTGGGCCAACCCCCCACAAAGTGAATCGGAGCGAGTCACGATGATGTACCCCCTGCTTGAAGCCTTTAGCCCGTCGGTGGACCCATTCAATGCGCAGTGGCTGTCTGCGCTGGTGGCCGTCATCCCGATCGTGTGCATGCTCGTCACCCTGGGCGCGCTGCGGTGGAAGGCCCACCTGGCGGGCGCCGTCTCGTGGTTCCTGGCGCTGCTGGTGGCGGTGCTCGCGTTCAAGATGCCCGCGCTCATGGCGGTGTCGACCAGCCTGCACGGGTTCGTCTACGGCCTGTTCCCGATCGTGTGGATCCTGCTCATGGCGATCTGGATGTACCAGGTCACGGTGATCTCGGGCCGCTTCGAGGACCTGAGGAACACGTTCTTCCTCATCAGCGACGACCCGCGGGTGCTGGGGCTGCTCATCGCGTTCTGCTTCGGTGGGCTGCTGGAGGCGCTGGCCGGGTTCGGCGCCCCGGTGGCCATCACCGCGGTGATGCTGATCGCGGTCGGCTTCTCCCGCATCCGTGCCGCCCTGGTCGCCCTGCTGGCGAACACGGTGCCCGTCGCGTTCGGCGCCGTGGGCCTGCCGGTGCTCATGGCGGCCAAGGTCGGCGGGTTCGGCGACGACGTGCTCAAGGTGTCGCCGATCACCGGGCAGCTGACGGCCATGCTGTGCCTCGTCGTGCCCTTCCTGCTGCTCGCCGTCATGGACGGCAGGAGCGGGGTGCGGCAGTGCTGGCCGTTCGGCCTGGTCGTGGGCGTGACGTTCGGCATCGTGAAGTGGATCGTGTCGGCCACCCCGCTCTACAACCTCACCGAGCTGGTGGCGGCCGTCGTGACCGTCGGCGTCGCGATCGTGTTCACCCGCGTGTGGCGGCCCCAGGGGGCGGCCGAGGCCGTCCCGCGGGTAGGGGAGCCGGTCGACCCGGAGCTGGAGCCCGAGCCGGTCGTCGCCCAGGCCGCCGACACCGCCGGCCTCACCGGCGGGCGCATCGTGATGGCGCTCGTCCCCTACCTGCTGGTCATCGTGGTGTTCGGGATCGCCGCGGTGCCGGCGGTGAAGAGCACCCTCAAGGCGCTCGACGTCACGTTCGCCTGGCCCGGGCTCGGACAGCTGGCTGACACCGCCGGGAACCCGGCGGCCCACCAGACGTTCACGTTCGCCTGGGCGTCGACCCCGGGCATCCTGCTGGCCCTGGTCGCCCTCATGACCGCCCTCGTCTACCGCGTGTCCCTGGGTGCCGCGTTCGCCGAGCTGTGGGTCAACGTCAAGAAGATGCGGATGGCCATGCTCACGATCGGCTCGGTCGTGGCCCTCGCCTACGTGATGGGCGACTCCGGGCAGACCCTCGCGCTGGGCACCTTCATCGCGGGCGCGGGTGCCGTCTACCCGTTCCTGGCGCCCGTCCTCGGCTGGATCGGCACCTACGTGACCGGCTCCGACACGTCGGCGAACATCCTGTTCTCCGGTCTGCAGTCCGAGGTGGGCCAGCAGATCGGGGCGAGCTCGCACCTGGGGGTCGAGGGCATGCGGCAGCTGCTGGTCGGGGCCAACGCGGCCGGCGGCGTCGTCGGCAAGATGATCTCCCCGCAGTCGCTCGCCATCGCTGCCAGCGCGATCGGGCTCGCCGGCAGCGAGTCGGCGATCCTTCGCCGCATCATCGGGTGGAGCTTCGTGCTGCTGATCCTGCTGTGCCTGCTGTCCGGCCTCATGTCCACCCCGGTCCTCAGCTGGTTGCTGCCGCTGGGGTGAGAGCATCCGCCACCGCGTGACGAGTGGCACCGGAAACGAATCACACCGAAGGAGGGACATGGCACCCGGAACCGGAAAGACCGTGGCATTGTTCGCCACCTGCATCAACGACACGATGTTCCCGCAGACCCCGATCGCCGTCGTCAGGGTGCTGGAGCGGCTCGGCTGCACGGTGGTCTTCCCGAAGGACCAGACCTGCTGCGGCCAGATGCTCACCAACACCGGTTACCACAAGGCGGCGCTCCCGACGGTCAAGAACTACGTGCGCGCCTTCTCCGGCTACGACTACGTGGTGGGGCCGTCGGGCTCGTGCGTCGGGGCGGTGCGCCACCAGCACCCGATGCTCGCCGAGCAGGCCCGTGACCGGGGACTGGTGGCGGCCAGCGAGGAGGTGGCGCAGCGTACGTACGACCTCACCGAGTTCCTCGTCGACGTGCTCGGCGTCACCGACGTGGGCGCCTACTTCCCGCACCGGGTCACCTACCACCCGACGTGCCACTCGGTCCGCGTCGCGCACGTGGGGGAGCGGCCCTACCGGCTGCTCCAGGAGGTCCGCGGCCTGGACCTGGTGCCGCTGGAGGCCTCCGAGCAGTGCTGCGGGTTCGGCGGCACGTTCTCGGTGAAGAACCCGGACGTGTCGGTGTCGATGGGGGCTGACAAGGCCCGCAACGTCATGGCGACCGGCGCCGAGTACCTCGTCACCGGCGACAACGCCTGCCTCATGCACATCGGCGGGCTGCTGCACCGCATGAACGCCGGTGTGCGGACGATCCACCTGGCCGAGATCCTGGCCCACACCGAGGAGGACGCGGCATGAGCCCAGCGACCGCGACACAGACCCGGCTGACCCCCGCCCCGCCGCGAGGCACCTACCTGGGGATGCCCGCCTTCCCCAGGGCCGCGAAGGGCGCGCTCCAGAACCAGCAGCTGCGCAAGAACCTGCGCCACGCCACCACGGTGATCCGCGGCAAGCGGGCCATCCGCGCGGCCGAGGTGGCCAACTGGGAGGAGCTGCGCCAGGCCGGCGAGCAGATCAAGAACCGGGTGGGGCGGCACCTGGACCAGTACCTGGTGCAGGCCGAGCAGGCCATGACCGAGGCCGGGATCACGGTCCACTGGGCCCGGGACGCCGCCGAGGCCAACCGGATCGTCATCGACATCGCCCGTTCCAAGGGCACCCGAGAGGTCGTCAAGATCAAGTCGATGGTGACCCAGGAGATCGAGCTCAACGAGGCGCTGGAGGACGCGGGGATCGCGGCCTGGGAGACCGACCTCGCCGAGCTGATCGTGCAGCTGGGCCACGACCGGCCGTCGCACATCCTCGTCCCGGCCATCCACCGGAACCGCTCCGAGGTCCGCGAGATCTTCAAGAAGGAGATGGGCCTGTGGGGCACCCCCGCCCCCGAGGGCGTCAGCGACAACCCGCCCGAGCTGGCCGGCGCTGCCCGCGTCCACTTGCGTGAGAAGTTCCTGCGCGCCAAGGTGGCCGTCTCGGGCGGCAACTTCATCGTCGCCGAGACGGGCTCGCTCGTGATCGTCGAGTCCGAGGGCAACGGGCGGATGTGCCTCACCCTGCCCGAGACGCTCATCTCGGTGGTCGGCATCGAGAAGCTGGTCCCCACGTGGCAGGACCTGGAGGTCTTCCTCCGCCTCCTGCCGCGCAGCTCCACCGGTGAGCGCATGAAC
>JBHAES010000413.1:0-3098 GCA_041855725.1 Actinomycetota bacterium | reverse complement strand
GCAGCAGGTGCAGGCCGAGGACCACGTGCCACTCCCCCGGCTCCGGGGCCCCCGGCAGGTAGCCGCACGTGGCGGCGTCGGCGCCCAGCCGGAACCGGCGCCGGGCCCCGCCCGACCACCCCCGCCAGCCGGCGGGGCCCTCGCAGCCGAGGTCGATGACGGCGTCGGGGTCGTCGACCTCGAGGGCCACCTCGAGCGACCCGGCGCCGGGCGGCACGTCGAACGCCACGACCGGGTAGCGGTCCTGGGCCTGGTCGTCGAGGGTGTACGTCACGCGCTGGGTGGCCACGGCCGCCACGCTACCGCCGCGGCCAGGGGCGACGCGGGGGCGAGCCCCGACCCGGCGATGGCTAGAGTGCCGCCGTGAGCGAGCCCACGCGGCCCGGCCCGGCCGGCGCGGTGATGCCGATGCACCCGCTGCGCTACGCGGCCGGGTTCTTCGGGATGAGCATCCCGATCAACCTGTCGAACTCGCAGCGGTCGTTCTTCTACGTCGACGGGCTCGGCATGGACGCCCGCATGCTCGCCGTGGTGATGCTCGTCTACACCGCCGTCGACGTGGTCGACAACCCCGTCTACGGGTGGCTGTCGGACCGTACCCGGTCGCGGTGGGGCAGGCGCCGGCCGTGGCTGGTGGCGGGCGCCCCGGTGCTGGCCCTGGCCCTGTGCTGCCTGTTCTCCCCGCCGCGGGGCCTGACGGGTGCGGCGCTCGTGGTCTGGTTCGCCGTGTTCGTGCTGCTGGTCGAGACCACCGACTCGCTCCTCTCGTCGTCGTACGGGGCGCTGCTGCCCGAGGCGTTCCGCGACGAACGCACCCGGGCCCTCGCCAACTCGTGGCGGCAGGGGTTCCAGCTCGTCGCGATGGTGCTGTCGATCGCGCTCACCCCGCTCATCACGTCGCTGCTGGGGTACGCCACCACCGCGCTCGCGTTCGGGGTGCTCGCGGCGGCGGTGATCATGTTCATGGGCAGCGGGGTCCGCGAGGACGTGTCGGCGCTGCCTGCGGTGCAGGCGCCGCTGTGGGGGTCGGTGAAGGCGATCCTGTCGTACCCGGCGTTCTGGACGATCGCGGTCACCTCCGGCCTGTACTCGGCGGGCATGGCGCTCGTGGTGGCGACCGTGCAGTTCTTCGTGAAGTACACCCTCGGCCGACCCGCCGCTGACGCCACGTTCCTGCTCGTGGCGGTGATCCTCACCTCCGGCGTGATGCTGGTCGGCTGGACGTGGGCCGTCCGCCGGTTCACCGCCGTGCCGGTGTGGCGGCTGGCGCTCGCGCTGCTCGCCGGTGCGCTCGTGGCGATGTGGTTCGTCGACTCGCTCGCCGCCGCCGTCGCCGTCGGCTGCCTCGTCAGCCTCGGCTACTCGGGCGTCATGGCGACCGTCGACCTCATCGTGGCCCGGCTCCTCGACGCCGACCTGGCCCGGACGGGGGTGCACCGCGAGGCGATGTTCCTCACCGCGTTCTCGTTCTTCAACCGGGCGTCGGCGATCATGCAGGCCGTCGCGTTCGCCCTGGCCGCGGCCTGGTTCGGGTTCTGCTCCGGCGACGAGGTGGGCGAGCGTGCCGCCGACGCCGCCCGGTTCATGATGGTGGGGGTGCCGGCCGCGTGCGTGCTGGGCGCGTTCGTCATGTCGTTGACGGTGCGGATCCCCGCGCGCGACCGCTGAGCGCGACCGCTGCCGGCCCGCGCGGCTGGTGCGGGCGTACGGCGGCTGCGTACGGTGAGATGGTGACCCACGGAACCGTCGTCAGCGCCGACGTCCTCGCCACCCGGGTGGGCGTCCGGGTGCTCGCCCAGGGTGGCACCGCCGTGGACGCCGCCGTCGCCACCAACGCGGCCATGGCCGTGGTGGGACCCCACCTGTGCGGGGTGGGCGGCGACCTGCTCGCCCTCGTGCACACCCCGGACGGGTCGATGGAGTGCCTGGTGGCGGCGGGACGGGCCGGGTCGGGCGCCGACCCGGACGCGTTGCGCGCCGAGGGGTGCACCACGATGCCGGCGACCGGCGACATCCGTACGGTGACGGTGCCAGGCTGCGTCGACGGCTGGGTCGCGCTGCACGAGCGCCACGGCACGCTGCCGCTGGCGGACCTGCTGGCGCCGGCGGTGGCGCTGGCCGCCGACGGGTTCGCCGCCGCCCCGCTGCTCGTCCGCGCCTGCGCCGGCCTCGCCGGCCCGTCGCGCGAGCAGCTCGGCGAGCTGGTCTCGCAGGCGGTGGCGCCGGGTGCCACGGTTCGCCGGGTCGGCCTCGCCCGCACGCTCGCCGCGGTCGGCGCGCAGGGCCGCGACGCCTTCTACCTCGGCGAGTTCGGCGACGGGCTGCTGCGGCTGGGCCGCGGCTGGTACGCCCCGGCCGACCTGGCGACGTCGGCCGCCCGATGGGTCGAGCCGTTGCGCGCCCACGCGTTCGGCGTGGACCTGTGGACCGCCCCACCCCCGTCGCAGGGCTACCTGTGGCTCGCGGCGGCGACCCTGGCCGACCGG
The DNA here is from genome assembly GCA_041855725.1 of Actinomycetota bacterium. Classification (GTDB taxonomy): domain Bacteria; phylum Actinomycetota; class Actinomycetes; order Propionibacteriales; family Propionibacteriaceae; genus JBHAES01. The sequence goes on along the minus strand of JBHAES010000413.1, from coordinate 612 downwards.
CTCGGGCCGCCCGACCCCGCCGACCCCGGCTGGGCGCACCTGCTCGTCGAGTGCGCCGTGGCGGCGGGCCACGACCGGGTCGACGTGCTGCACGACGGGGCCGACGGCGCGGCGCTGCTCGCGGCCGCCGCCGGGCGGGTCGCCGAGGTCGACGTGCGGCGGGCGAGCAGCCGTACGGCGCCTGCCGCCGCCGGCGACACGACCTACCTCGCCGCGGTCGACGACGCCGGCTGGGGGGTGTCGCTGATCCAGTCGAACGCCTCCGGCTTCGGCTCGGGGCTGGTGGAGCCCGCGACCCAGGTCAACCTGCACAACCGGGGTCTCGGGTTCAGCCTCGTGCCCGGGCACCCGGCCGAGCTCGCCGGCGGCCGCCGCCCGCCCCACACCCTGCTGCCCGGCGCCGTCACCGACGCGCACGGGCTGCGGGCGCTGCTGGGCACCATGGGCGGCGACGCCCAGCCGCAGGTGCTCCTCCAGCTCGCCGCCCGCCTGCTGCGGCACGACCAGCCCGTCGCCGCAGCGGTCGCCGCCCCGCGCTGGGTGCTGCGGGGGCGCACCGGCTTCGACACGTGGACCTCGGCACGCGTCGCCGTCTCGGTGGAGGGCGGCTCG
>JBHAES010000412.1:0-3061 GCA_041855725.1 Actinomycetota bacterium | reverse complement strand
GGCGCCGCCGCAGCCATGGTCCCAGCAGGTGCCGCAGCCCGGGCCTGAGGTGGGCGGGGAGGCGCCGCGCCGGCGCACCGGGTGGGCGATCCTGCTGGCGCTGCTGGTGTCGCTGGCGATGGTGGGCGGGCTGTGGTGGAACCTGACCGGCAAGGACGACTACTGGCGCATGGGACCGGGTCTGCTCAACGGGCCGCGGCTGCTGGCGTACGCCACCGTGGCCGGCGGCGTCCTCGGCTACGGCATCGTGGCACGGCTGCTCACCCGCGGCGCGGGCTACGTGGTCTCGCTGGTGCTGGTCGCGCTCGTGGGCGCGGCCGGGCTGTACGTCTGGTTCATCCTGTCGCTCGTGCTGGGGCTGCCGCTGTGAGACCCGGGTCCCCGTACCACCCCAGGTGGCACGGGGATGCGGTGGCCAGCGGTCCCCGTAGACTCTCCGCGGAGGACGGAAGGGGGACGGCGTGGGCCGGATCGTGCAGAAGTTCGGCGGGTCGAGCGTGGCGGACGCCGAGAGCATCAAGCGGGTCGCGCGTCGCGTCGTCGCCACGAAGAAGGAGGGCCACGACGTCGTCGTGGTGATCTCGGCGATGGGCGACACCACCGACGAGCTGCTCGACCTCGCGATGCAGGTGAGCCCCCAGCCGCCCGCCCGCGAGCTCGACATGCTGCTCACCGCCGGCGAGCGCATGTCGGCGGCGCTGCTGGCGATGGCGATCGCCGACACCGGCGAGACGGCCCGCTCGTTCACCGGGTCGCAGGCCGGCGTGCTCACCACCGCCGCCCACGGCAACGCCCGCATCATCGACATCACGCCGGGCCGCATCGTCTCGGCGCTCGACGACGGCGACATCGTGATCGTCGCCGGGTTCCAGGGCGTGTCGCAGACCACCAAGGACGTCACCACCCTCGGCCGGGGCGCATCCGACACCACCGCCGTCGCCCTCGCCGGCGCGCTGGGCGCCGACTGCTGCGAGATCTACACCGACGTCGACGGCGTGTTCACCGCCGACCCGCGCATCGTGCCGAGCGCCCGCCGCATCCCCGAGATCAGCCACGACGAGATGCTCGAGCTGGCCGCCAGCGGCGCCAAGATCCTGCACCTGCGGTGCGTCGAGTACGCGCGCCGCTCCGGCGTGCCCGTGCACGTCCGCTCGTCGTTCTCCAGCAAGCCCGGCACGTGGGTGCAGGCCCCGTCCCAGACCTCGGAAGGAACCGCCATGGAGGCAGCCCTCATCACCGGCATCGCCCACGACCGGGGCGAGGCCAAGATCACCGTCGTCGGCGTGCCCGACAAGGTGGGTGAGGCGGCCCGCATCTTCCAGGCGCTCGCCGACGCCGACCTCAACATCGACATGATCGTGCAGAACGTGTCGGTCACCGACGCCACGGTCGCCATCTCGTTCACGCTGCCGCAGGGCGACGGCAAGCGCGCCATCGACGCCCTCAAGGCCGTGCAGGACGAGGTCGGCTTCTCCGGGCTGCGCTACGACGACCAGATCGGCAAGGTGTCGATCGTGGGCGTCGGCATGCGGTCCCACCCCGGGGTGTCGGCCACGTTCTTCTCGGCGATCGCCGAGGCGGGCGTCAACATCAGCATGATCTCGACCTCAGAGATCCGCATCTCGGTGGTCGTACCCGTCGACGACGTCGACACCGCCGTACGCGCCGCCCACACCGCCTTCGGCCTCGACGCCGAGGGTGAGGCCGTCGTCTACGGCGGTACCGGCCGATGACCGTACGGGAACCGCATGACCGCCCCGAGCCAGGAAAGGTGACCTGATGCTTGCTCCGATGTTCAACGCCGTGTCGGCACTGGTGCACCTCGTCGCGGTCCTCGTCGTCGGCGCGATCGGGTCGCCGCGGATGGGCCGCGGCCGGGCGCTGTGGTGGGTGGCCGTCGCGGTCCAGGTGGTGACCCAGCTCGGGACCATCGGCATGGCGTTCCTCTGGAGCTTCCTGCTCTCCGAGATGCCTGAGGACGCCGCCGGCGCCGTCACCCTCGGCTGGAGCGTCACCGCGGGGCTCGGGCTCGCCGTGTCGTTCGGCCTCGCCGTCTGGGCAGTGGTCACCGGCCACCGTGCCGCCGGGGCGGTGACGGCCCGGTGACCTGGACCCTCGTACTTCTCGTGGTGCAGGCCGCGGTCCCCGTCGCGGCGGCGGTCGCCGGGTACCGGTGGGTGCCTGCGGGGAAGCGCGGCCCGCTGCTCGCCGGGGTCGTGCTGTTCGCCCTGTACGGCCTGCCGCCGTTCGGGTACGGCCTGCTCGTGGCGGGCACCCCGATCAGGGACGACGAAGGGTACTTCCGGCTGCTGCTCGGGTTCTTCGTCGCCCAGCAGCTCGGCCTCGTCCTCCTGGTCGCCGGGCTCGTGACGCTGGTCTGGGCCGCCGTCGGCCGGTCGCGACCCGCGCCGCCACCCGGGCAGTCGGGGAAGGTGGCGTCGCCCGCCATCCCCCCGTACGCCCCACCTGGCCCGTACGCGACCGGGCCCCAGGACGTCGCGCCCCAGCAGTTCGTGGTGCGACCCGGCGAGATGCCCTCCGCCGGCCACGACGGTCCCGGCTGACGGCTCGGGCGGAGCCGGGTCGTAGGGCCGCCGTACGCCCCGGGACCGGGGTCTGCGGTGCCACCAGGGCGTTCGCCCGTGCCAGGCGAGACTGACCCCGCACGGGCGAAGAATGGGTGTCCAAGGCACCTCAGCGAAGGAGTGACATGACACCCCCGCACGTCCCCGTCGAGAGCCCGAGACCATGAGCGCCCCCGTCTCGCCAGTCGTGGCCCTGCTGCTCATGGTGATGAACCTGGTGCTGCTGGTCGGGCTGGTGGTGGCCGGGTTCGTCGGGTCGCGACGGCTGGGTCGCGGCGCCCCCTGGTGGTGGGCGGCGGTCGGCGTCCTGGTGGCCGGGCCGCTGGCGGGCGTGGGCGGCGGCCTCGTGCTCGCGCTGCTCGTCCAGTCTCCCCTCGGCCCGGTCCTCGTCAGGAACCTGGACCTCATGTGGTCTGTGGTGGCGATGGTCGCGGTGCTGCTGGCGGTCTGGGCCGTCGTCGCGGCGCACCGCCACG
>JBHAES010000411.1:0-12220 GCA_041855725.1 Actinomycetota bacterium | reverse complement strand
GGCGGCGCTCCAGGCGACGGCTGCGGCCGCGTCGGTCGGCACCCAGGCCTCGGCCCGTGCCCGTTCCGCGGCCGACAGGTGCGCACCCGGGTGCTCCCGGCCGTCGTCGAGGCGGGCGAGCACCCGCCGTACGTTCGTGTCGAGCACCACCGTGCGCCGTCCGTACGCGAACGCGCTGACCGCGGCGGCGGTGTAGTCGCCCACGCCGGGCAGGGTGCGCAGCGTGTCGACGTCGGCGGGCACGACCCCGCCATGGGTGCCGGTGACGATCCGGGCCGCCTCCCACAGCCGCCGCGCCCGGCGCGGGTAGCCGAGCCGGCCCCACGCGGCCACGGCCGCCGCGGACTCCTCGGCGGCGAGGTGCGCCGGGGTGGGCCAGCGGTCCAGCCAGTCGCGGTAGGGGCCGAGCACCCGGCTCACCGGGGTCTGCTGCAGCATCACCTCGCTGACGAGCACCGCCCACGCGCCCGTGCCGGGTCGGCGCCACGGCAGGTCGCGGGCGTGCTCGGCGTACCAGGAGCGGACGGCCGCCACGACCCCCACCCGTTCGACGGCCGACAGCCGGGAGCCGCTCACCACACCAGCAGCATCACATGGCGCGTCGACGGCCCGCCCTGCCAGGTCGCGGTGGCCACGTACGTGCCCGCCGCCAGGTCACCGGGCACGACGCGGCAGCCGTTGGAGCGGTGCCGCTGCCAGGTCGTGGTCCACTCGTGGGTGCCGCCCGCGGCGACGTCGGCGGTGCCGTCGGGACCCCAGCCGTCGCAGTCGGTCGACGACCAGATCTCGTCGGTGCCCGAGGTCACCGTGAGCCGGAAGGTCTCCTTGGTGAGCGGGAGCCGGCACGGGTGGGTGCCGACGTTGGTGAACGTCACCACGAGGTTGGCGTGCTGGCCGGCCTTCACCCGCGCCGGGCCCGACAGCCGCAGCACCAGCTGGGCCACGTCGCAGATGACCGGTCCGGGCTCGGCGGCCGGGGTGGGTTCGGCGGCCGGGGTCGGCTGGGTGGCCGGGGTCGGTTCGGTGGTCGCGGGCTGGGTGGTGGCGGGGGTCGACTCGGCGCTGGGCTGCGCGGCAGTGGCGGTGCGGTTGCGCCAGGCGGTGACCCCGGCCACGACGGCGGCCACGAGGGCGAGCGCGACGAGCCCCCCCAGTGCCCGTCGCTGCCAGTAGACGATCATGGGCACCGGCTCGTGCTCGCGCGCCTCCATGGGCGCATCATCTCCCGACGGTGGCCGTGGGCAGGCGAAGGCACGCCGTACCGGCGACCGATCGGGTCAGGCCACCACGAGCTCGACCTCGAAGCCTTCGCCGCTCAGGCGAGGCGGGCATAGGCGGCCTCGGTGATGCGCAGCAGGTCGTCGCGGATCATGCGGGCCCGCACCTCACCGACGCCGTCGACCTCGCACAGCTCGGTGCGGGAGGCGGTGAGCAGGCCCTGGAGCCCGCCGAAGTGCTCGAGCAGCCGGGCCGCGACGGCACCGGGGAGCCGGTGGATCTGGGCGAGCTGGCGGATGCCGCGCGGGGTGTGGCGGGCCTCGAGCGGGCCCAGGCCGATGGTGCGGGCGACCTCGGCCAGGTCGAGCACCTCGTCGTCGGTGAGCCCCGCCAGGTCGGCCAGCCGCACCGCGGCCGGGTCGTCGGCGGGGCGGTAGTCGGCCTCGAGGTGGGGCACGAGGTCGGTGGTGCCGGCGGTGAGCTCCTGCAGCTGCATCGCGACGAGGCGGCCGTCGACGCCGAGCACCACCACGTAGCCGGTGATCTCGTCGGCCAGCCGTCGTACGAGCTCGTAGCGCTGCGCCACGAGCGCGACGTCGCGGGCGGTCACCTGGTCGGAGACCTCCAGCGCCGACAGCGACTCGGTGGCGTCGCGCAGCCGGTCGCGGTAGCGGATCAGGGTGCTCAGCGCCTGGTTCGCGCGCCCCGCGTTGACCTCGGACCGCTCGACGAGGTGGCGGCGCCCGCCCACGTACAGCGCGATCGTCGACATGGACGCCGACACGGTGACCACCGGCACCCCGGCCTGCTGCGAGAGCCGGTCGGCCGTCCGGTGCCGGGTGCCGGTCTCACCGGTGGGCACCGCCGGGTCGGGCATGAACTGCACCCCCGCGGTGAGGATGCGGTCGAGCGCCGCGGTCACGACGATGCCGCCGTCGAGCTTCGCGAGCTCGCGCAGCGCGGTGGGGGTGAACTCCACGTCGATGCGGAACCCTCCGGTGGAGGCGGCCTGCACCACCGGGTTGTCGCCCAGCACCACGAGCGCCCCCGTACGGCCCGACACGATGCGGTCGAGCCCCTCCCGGAACGCCGTGCCGGGGGCGAGCAGCGCCTGGTGACGGCGCAGCTGCGCGGCATCGTGCACGACGTTCCTCCCAGGTCTCGACCGATCCTAGCGACAGAGGTTCAACCGGCGCTGCGGAGCCGGCGCAGGTCGGTGACCGCCAGCGCCTGGTCGAGGGTGGCCACCGGCACGACGGTCATGCCGGGTGGTCGGCACACGGGCTCGCCGTGGGGCGGGGTGGGGACGATCGCCTGGGTGAACCCGAGCCGGGCGGCCTCGGCGACGCGCCGGTCGAGGCCGGGCACCCGCCGCAGGTCGCCGGAGAGGCCGATCTCGCCGAGGGCGACGACCTTCGACGGGAAGGTGCGCCCCAGCGCCGCCGAGGCGACCGCCATGGCGATGGCGAGGTCGGCCGCCGGGTCGAGCACGCGGGCCCCGCCCACCGTGGAGACGTAGACGTCGCGCTGCCGGGGCAGCACGCGGGTGCGTTGCTGCAGCACCGCTAGCAGCATCGCCACCCGGGACGCGTCGACGCCGTTGGTGGTGCGGCGCCCCGGCACGTTCTCGCCCACCTCGACGGTCAGCGCCTGCACCTCGGCCAGCAAGGGTCGACGGCCCTCCATCGTGACGGTGACCGCGGTGCCCGGCACGGGCTGCTCGGAGCGGGTGAGGAACAGCCCGCTCGGGTCGGGCACCTCGACGATGCCGTGCTCGGTCATCTCGAAGCAGCCCACCTCGTCGGCCGGGCCGTAGCGGTTCTTGGTGGCCCGCACCATGCGGAACCCCGAGTGCCGGTCGCCCTCGAACGCCAGCACCACGTCGACCAGGTGCTCGAGCAGCCGGGGCCCGGCGATCGCCCCGTCCTTGGTGACGTGGCCCACCACGATGGTGGGCATGCCCCGCTGCTTGGCGACCCGCACGAGTGCGCCGGTGACCTCGCGCACCTGGGTGACCCCGCCGGGGGACCCGTCGGCCTCGGCGGCGCCGATGGTCTGCACGGAGTCGACCACGAGCAGGGTGGGCTGCACCTCCTCGACGTGGCCGAGCACGGTGCCGAGGTCGGTCTCGGCGGCGAGGTAGAGCTCGTCGGCGAGCGCCCCCGTACGGTCGGCCCGCAGCCGCACCTGGGCCGCCGACTCCTCACCGCTCACGTAGAGGGTGCGCCGCCCGGCAGCCGCCCACCGGGCCGCCACCTCGAGCAGCAGCGTGGACTTGCCCACGCCCGGCTCGCCCGCCAGCAGCAGCACCGCCCCCGGCACGAGGCCGCCGCCCAGCACCCGGTCGAGCTCGCCGACCCCCGTGTCGCGCCGCAGCGCCGCCGCCTCACTCACCTCGCGGATGGGCACCGCACGGCTGGTGGGCCGCGAGCTGGCCACCTGCCGGAGCGTGGCTGCGCCCTGCTCGACGACGCTGCCCCACGTCTGGCACTCGCCGCACCTGCCCACCCACCGCGCCGTGTGCCAGCCGCACTCGCTGCACCGGTAGCCGGGACCGTTCCTCGTCTTGCCTGCCATGCGTGACAGCCTCGCAGCCGCCTCTGACAGTTTCCGGCAGGCGCGCCGAATCAGTCAGGTGTACGACTCAGATCCGGACGTCGCCCGTGGCGGTGCGGAAGGTGACCGCGTCGAGCCCGGGGTAGCCGGACTCGGCGGTGAAGACGATCTCGACCCCGTCGAACGTGTCGGGCACGTCGGTACCCAGCCAGTCGACCACCCGCTGGTGATTGCCCGAGATCTCGAGCCGGGCCAGCGACACCTCGCTCGTCAGCGCCGACGGCCGGACGTCGGCGTCCGACACCCACGAGATGAAGTACGGCAGCTGCGGGTCGGCGATGAGGCCCCGCACGCCGACCTGGCGCCACTCCAGACGGCGGCCGTCGGGGAAGTGGCGGGTGCCGGTGACGGCCTGCCGGTCGAGCCGGGCCTCGATGGGGGCGAGGTCGTCGACCGAGACGACCCAGCCGAGCCAGCCGCCGCCCAGCTCTTGCCGGGCGCGGACCGCCTGGCCGTACGGGGCCTTGTCGGCGGCGGGATGGTCGAGCACGTCGACGATCTCGACGTAGCGCTCGTCGGTGAGGGGGATGAGGCGCATCCGGGTGCCGAAGCGGGGGTGGATGCCACCGTCGCGAGACTTCACGCCGAGCTCGGACTCGAACCGCTCGGCCTCGGCGGCGAGGCCGGCGGGTCCGACGGCGTAGACGACATGGTCGACATGCATGCGCCCCATTGTTGCCCGCCGGTCTGCGCATCCTGAAATCGGGGTCCCCTTGGCGCCTGGAGGCCCGGGCTGGGCGGCGGTCCGGTTGCGACGGCCCTTATCGTGGAGGCCGTGACCCGACCCGTGACCGCCCCGCCCAGGGTGCTGCTGTCGACCTCGTCGGTCTATCCCGAGAGCACCGAGCGCGGCTTCGAGATCGCCGCCCGGCTCGGCTACGACGGGGTGGAGCTCATGGTCGGCATCGACCCGGTGGCCGCCGACGTCGGCGCCGTCGAGGCGCTGCGCGACCGCTACCAGGTGGCGGTGGGGGCGGTGCACGCGCCGTGCCTGCTCGTGACGCAGGGGGTGTGGGGCGACGACCCGTGGGCCAAGCTCGACATGTCGGCCCAGGCGGCCCGGCGGCTCGGCGCCGACACGGTGGTGGTGCACCCGCCGTTCCGCTGGCAGCGCGACTACGGGCGCACGTTCGTCGACGGCATCCGCCGCCTCAACGACACCACGGGGGTGCGGTTCGCCGTCGAGAACATGTACCCGTGGCGCACGCCCGCGGTCGAGCTGCGCGCGTACGCGCCGGGCTGGGACCCGACCGACCTGGGCTACGACCTGCTCACCCTCGACCTGTCGCACGCCTCGACGGCGCGGCAGTCGTCGCTCGACCTGGCGCGCCGGTGGGGCGACCGGCTCGCCCACGTCCACCTCACCGACGGCTCGGGTGCGGCCACCGACGAGCACCTGCTGCCCGGCCAGGGCGACCAGCGGGCCGACGAGGTGCTCGCCCACCTGGCCGGGTCCGGGTTCGCCGGCCACGTGGTGGTGGAGGTGAGCACGCGCGCCTCGGGGTCGAGGGCCCAGCGCGAGGCCGATCTCGCCCAGGCGCTGGGCTTCGCCCGGGCCCACCTGGGACAGCTGGCGGAGGCCGAGCCTGCCTGAGCGACCCAGAGTGCGTACGATGACGAACGCGCCCTGAGCGAGGACGCCGAGGTCTGCGAAGAAGGGGGTTGTGAGGTGCTGCGGTCGATGCTGCTGGCGGTGTCGCGTCAGCTGTGGATGCGGGACGCGATGGTGCGCCTGCCGGTCACCCGCGACGTGGTGTCGCGTTTCGTCGCCGGCGAGACGCTCGACGAGGCGGTGCCGGTGATCCGGGCGCTGGTGGCCGACGGGCTGACGGCCACGGTCGACCACCTGGGCGAGGACACGATCGTGCCGGCCCAGGCCGAGGCCACCGCCGCCGCCTACCTGGAGCTGCTGAACCGGCTGGGGAACGAGGGCCTGGCCGACTCGGTGGAGGTGTCGCTGAAGCTGTCCGCGCTCGGGCAGTTCCTGCCCCAGGACGGCGAGCAGACCGCGCGCCGTCACGCCCGGGCGATCTGCGCCGAGGCGGAGCGGATCGGCACCACGGTCACCGTCGACATGGAGGACCACACCACCGCCGACTCCACCCTGGCGATCGTGCGCGAGCTGCGCGCCGACCACCCGTGGGTCGGGTGCGTGCTGCAGTCGTCGCACCTGCGCACCTACGGCGACTGCGTCGAGCTCGGGCACGAGGGGTCGCGGGTGCGGCTGTGCAAGGGGGCGTACGCGACCCCGCCGAGCCACGCCCACACCGAGCGCCACGAGGTCGACCTCGCCTACGTCCGGTGCCTGCGGGCCCTGCTCGACGGCGGTGCCTACCCGATGGTCGCCACCCACGACCCGCGGCTGGTCGCCATCACCGAGCAGCTGGTCGTCGACCGGTCGCCCGGCAGCTACGAGTTCCAGATGCTCTACGGCATCCGCCCGGTCGAGCAGCGCCGGCTGGCCGCGGCGGGCCACACCGTCCGCGTGTACGTGCCCTACGGCACCGACTGGTACGGCTACTTCGTCCGTCGCCTGGCCGAGCGGCCCGCGAACCTGATGTTCTTCCTGCGCTCCCTCGTGGGTCGCCGCTAGCCGAGGCCGACCACCATGACCGGCGACCCGGCGGGCGTCGCGGCCGCCCGGGACCGGCCCGGGCTCGAGATGCTGATCGTGCTCGGGCTCACGCTCGGCCGGTCGGCGGTCTGGTCGGTGGTGTCGATCGTGGAGCTGCTGACCCGGCCGCAGGCGCCGCCGCTCAACGAGCAGACCACCACCATGAACGCGTCGGTCACCCCCGACCGGCCGTGGCTCGACCTCACCTATCAGGTGCTGCACATCGTGCTGCCCCTGTTCCAGGTGCTGCTGGTGCTCTACCTGCTGCACCTGGCGCACGGCCGGGCCCGCCGCCTGATCGGGTTCGACCTGCAGCGGCCGCTGCCCGACCTCGCGTACGGGCTGGGGATCTGCGCCGCGATCGGGATCCCGGGCATCTTCCTCTATCTGGGTGCCCGTGAGCTGGGCGTCAACACCACCGTGTCGCCGGCCAACCTCACCGACACCTGGTGGACCATCCCCGCCTACCTCGGTCTCGCCGCCATGAACGGCATCGTCGAGGAGGTCGTCATGATCGGCTACCTGCTCACCCGGTACGCCGACCTGCAGGCCGCTACGGCGGCCTCGGCCTCCCGCCTGGTGCGGCTGCTCGTGAGCCCTGCGGGGGCGGTGATGGCGTCGGCGCTCGTACGCGGCACGTACCACCTCTACCAGGGGTTCGGCGGCTTCGTCGGCAACATCGTCATGGGGCTGGCGTTCGGCTGGCTCTACCTGCGCTGGCGGCGGGTGATGCCGCTCGTGGTGGCCCACACGCTCATCGACGTGTTCGCGTTCGTGGGCTACGCGCTGCTCGCCGGGCTGGTCGACTGGCTGTGACGCCGGTCAGCGTACGACGGGCCTGCCGGCGGCCTGCCAGGCGGTGATGCCGCCGGCCAGGTGGAACACGCGGGTGAAGCCGGCCTCGCGCATGAGCGACAGCGCGGTGGCCGACCGGTTGGCGCTGCGGCAGTAGAGCGCGTACGGCGCCGCGGGGTCGAGCTCGGCGAGGCGCGCCCGGAACGTCGCCGACTCGACGTCGAGGTTGACCGCACCCTCGAGGTGGCCCTGGGCGTACTCGGCGGGGGTCCGGACGTCGACCACCGTGGTGCCGGGCCGGGCGACGGCGGCGGCGAAGGTCGCCACGTCCACCTCGGCGCCGTGGGGTGGCAGCCCGTCGGCCGAGGTCGAGGTGGTGGAGCAGGCGGCGAGGCCGGCGGCGGCGAGGAGGGCGGCGAGCGTACGCCGGGTGACGGATCGGGGCACGGTCCGAGTATGCCCGGTGACACGGGGTGGGACGCGATGCCGCCACGACGGCGTGCCCCGTAGGCTGGCCCCCATGCGCGTAGGAGTCTTCGGGGCCACCGGACAGGTCGGCCGGGTCATGCTGCGGCTGCTCGACGAGCGGGCGTTCCCCGTCGAGCGGCTGCGGGTCTTCTCGTCGGCCCGCTCGGCCGGGTCGACCGTCGAGTTCCGGGGGGAGGCCCACACCGTCGAGGACACGGCCACTGCCGACTTCTCCGGCCTCGACGTCGCGATCTTCTCGGCCGGGGCCACCATGTCGCGCGAGTACGCGCCGAAGGTCGCCGCCGCGGGTGCTGTCGTGATCGACAACTCGTCGGCGTGGCGCCGCGACCCCGAGGTGCCGCTGGTGGTGTCGGAGGTCAACCCCGGCGACGCCGCCGCCCCGCCCAAGGGCATCATCGCCAACCCGAACTGCACCACGATGGCCGCGATGCCGGTGCTCAAGCCGCTGCACGACGCGGCCGGCCTCACCCGTCTCGTGGTCGCGAGCTACCAGGCCGTGTCGGGCTCGGGCGTCAAGGGGGTGGCCGCGCTGGCCGCGCAGACCGCCGCCGTCGCCGACCCTGCCGTGCTCGCCCTCGACGGCGAGGCGGTGCCGGCCGGCGACCCGGCCCCGTACGTGGCGCCGATCGCCTTCAACGTGGTGGCCTGCGCGGGCAGCCTCGTCGACGACGGCCTCGGCGAGACCGACGAGGAGCAGAAGCTGCGTCACGAGTCGCGCAAGATCCTGCACGCCCCCGACCTGCTGGTCGCCGGCACGTGCGTGCGGGTGCCGGTGTTCACGGGCCACTCGCTCGCGATCCACGCCGAGTTCGAGCGCCCGATCACCCCCGAGCGGGCCACCGCGCTGCTCGCCTCGGCCCCCGGCGTCGAGCTCGTCGACGTGCCGAACCCGCGGCACGCCGCCGGCAAGGACCCGTCGTACGTGGGCCGCATCCGCGCCGACCAGTCGGCGCCTGAGGGCCGCGGCCTGGTGATGTTCGTCTCGTGCGACAACCTGCGCAAGGGCGCCGCGCTCAACGCCATCCAGATCGCCGAGGTGGTCGCCGAGCGGCTGGCGGGGACGCGATGACCTACGCGCTGCTCGGCGCGGGGGTGATGGGCGAGATCGTCCTCGCCGGCCTGCTGCGGACGGGGCTGTCGGGCGACGACGTGGTCGCCACCGACCGTCGCCCCGCGCGGGCGGCCGAGATCCGGGAGCGCTACGGGGTGCGGGTGGCCGAGAACGTCGAGGCGGTCACCGGGGCCGACACGGTGCTGCTCGTGGTGAAGCCGCAGGACGTCACCGACGTGCTCGACGAGATCCGGCCCGCGCTCGCCGACGGCGCCCTCGTGGTGTCGGTGGTGGCGGGCGTGGAGACCGAGGTGATCGAGCGGCACCTGCCGGCCGGCACCCCGGTCGTCCGCGTGATGCCGAACACCCCGGCCGCGGTGGGGGAGGGGATGGCCGCCATCAGCGCCGGGTCCGCGGCCACCGGCGAGCACCTCGACCGGGTGAGCGCGATCCTCGCCAGCGTGGGTCAGGTCGTGGTCGTGCCCGAGCGCTACCAGAACGCGGTCACGGCGATCTCGGGCTCGGGGCCCGCCTACCTCATGTTCGTGGTGGAGGCCATGATCGACGCGGGGGTGCTGCTCGGGCTGCCGCGCGACATCGCGACCCGGCTCGTGGTGCAGACGATGCTCGGCTCGGCCCGACTGCTCAGCGAGACCGGCCAGCACCCCACGGTGCTGCGCGAGAACGTCACCTCGCCCGGCGGCACCACCGCCTCGGCGCTGCGGGCGCTGGAGGACCACCGGGTCAAGGCCGCGTTCATCACCGCGATGGAGGCCGCCTGCGACCGCGGCCAGGCGCTGGCCGACCAGGCCCGCAGCCGCTGACGCTCGCGCGGCTCAGCCGGGTTGGGTGGCCTACCCCTGGCCGCGCTTCTTCTTCTGCTTGAGCCGCACCTGCTGGGTGCCGTTGCTGGCGGTGCGGGTCTCCAGGTAGCCCTGCTCGTCGACGAGGGTGCTCAGCTTCTGGTGCCCGAAGGTGCGCGGGTCGAAGTCGGCGTGGGTGCGCCGCAGCACCTGCCCCATCTCGGACAGGGTGCTCCAGCCGTCGTCGCCCGAGGTGGCGTTGACGGCGCGGGTGAGGGCGCTGTGCAGGTTGATCGCGGGTGCCTCCACCGTGGCGCCGGCGTCAGCCGTGGGGGCGGGCGGCGCGGCCGGGGCCGGGTCCTCCAGCAGCTCCAGGTAGATGAACTGGTCGACGGCGCGGCGCAGCGACTCCGGCGTCTTGCGCATGCCCAGCCCGTACACCCGCTTGCCCCCCTCGCGCAGCCGGGTCGCCAGCCGGGTGAAGTCCGAGTCGGAGGAGACCAGGGCGAACGCCTCCACGTTGCCCTGCCACAGCAGGTCCATGGCGTCGATGATCAACGCCGAGTCGGTGGAGTTCTTGCCGACGGTGTGCGCGAACTGCTGCACCGGCTGGATCGCGTGGCGCACCAGCTCGGGCTTCCAGCCCGACAGGTTGGTGGTGGTCCAGTCACCGTAGGCCCGTTTCACCGTGGGGGTGCCATAGCCGGCGAGCTCCGCCAGCAGCGCCGCAGCGTGCCGCGGCGACACGTTGTCGCAGTCGATGAGCACCGCGATCCTGGTCGATCCCTGGCTGTCCACGCGGCCGACGATATCGGCCCTCTCCGACAGCGGTCAGCGCAGGGCTGCGGTGAGCGCCTCCTCGGTGAGGAACCATACGACACGACGTCCCCGTCGACGAGGGTGACGGGGACGTCGTCGGTGCAGCGGGCCCGCAGCGTCGGGTCGTGGTCGACGTCGAGGACGCGGAACGTGCGGCCCGTGGCCGAGCAGACCCGGTCGACGACGTCGAGTGCGTCGTCGCACAGGTGCCACCCCTGCCGGACGAGGATCACGACTCCCCGTCCGGGACGGTCACCGGGGTCGCGCCTACTTGCCGGCGCGGCGACGCTGGATGCGCGTGCGCTTGAGGAGCTTGCGGTGCTTCTTCTTCGCCATGCGCTTGCGGCGCTTCTTGATGACCGAACCCACGGGTCGCCTTTCCAGATGTCGATGTGTCGGTTGCGGGGCCGCAGGTCGCGGCGGCAGCCCTGCGATCCTACCCCCCAGCCCGGGCGCGGGCGAATCGGGGCAGGGCTACGCGGAGCGGCTCAACCCGCCTGGAAGAAGGAGGAGCGCAGGTACTCCTCGGCTGCCGCCTGCGGGACGCGGAAGGTGCGGCCGAAGCGCACGGCCTCGATCTCTCCGGCGTGGATGAGCCGGTACACGCTCATCTTCGACACCCGCATCATGGCCGCCACCTCGGCGACGGTGAGCAGGTTCAGGCCCGTGACAGGGTTCGGCTGGGTCATGTGCTCGTCCTTCTGGCGCCGCCGGGCACGGCTTCTGCTCCGTGTCGCGTGCGCCACTGCCGATGCTAGTGCCTCCCCCGCCACCGGAGACTTCGCGTGAGCGAACCTTCACGCTTGGGGCATCGGTGCTTGTGCACCGCGGGTCAGTTGCTGCGCCGCCGTCGCCGCTGGGACGGTCGGGTGACCGGTTTGCCCGCCGCCACGAGGTCTTGGCGGCGCTTGGCGGCGAAGGTCGCCAGAGCGTCGGCGAGATCGGTGTAGGACGGGCTGACCGCCATCACGTCGACGCGCAGCCCGTGCTCCTGGCAGGTCTTCGCCGTGGCCGGGCCGATGACGGCCACCACCGTCGAGGCGTGCGGCTTGCCGGCGATGCCGACGAAGTTGCGGACGGTCGACGACGACGTGAACAGCACGGCGTCGAAGTCGCCGCCCTTGATCGCCTCGCGGATCGGGGCGGGCGGCGGGGCGGCGCGCACCGTACGGAACGCGGTGACGTCCTCCACCTCCCACCCGAGGGTGGTGAGGGCGCTGGCCAGCGACTCGGTGGCGATGTCGGCCCGCGGCACGAACACCCGGTTGATCGGGTAGGCCATCGGGTCGTAGGGCGGGAACTCGGCGGCCACGCCGGCCGCCGACTGGTCGGTGGTGGGCACCAGGTCGGGCTCGATGCCCCAGCCGCGCAGCACGTCGGCGATGATGTCGCCGGCGGCGGCGACCCGTAGCCCCGAGAAGGCGCGGGCGTCGAGCCCGTACTCCTCGAACTTCTCCCGCACCGCCCGGACGGCGTTGGGGGAGGTGAAGACCACCCACGAGAACCGGCCCTCCACGAGCCCGCGGACCGCCTTGTCGAGCTGCTGCGGCGTACGGGGCCGCTCCACCGAGATGGTGGCGACCTCCTCGTAGCGGGCGCCGTAGCCCCGCAGCCGGGCGGTCATGGGGGCCAGGGCGTCCTTCGTACGGGGCACGACGACGCGCCAGCCGAACAGCGGCTTGGACTCGAACCAGCTCAACCCTTCGTCGAACGACGACGCGGCGCCGCCCATGACCACGAGCATGGGCACGTCGGGGGCGACGTCGCGGACGGCGTGGCTGAGCCCGCCGAGGGTGGTGGCCGTCGACGACTGGC
>JBHAES010000410.1:0-4347 GCA_041855725.1 Actinomycetota bacterium | reverse complement strand
GTCTCACGCCGGATCGCCGTGCACCGCCCCGCCCACGACGCCCGCCCCTGGGGTGCGGAGGGCCGCCACCAGCTGGATCCAGGCGATCATGCTGCTGCGCTGGCTGATCGACGCCACCGACGTGGCCGCCATCGCCCGCGACCCCAAGCAAGGTCTCACCCGCCACCGTCACCCGACGGTACGGCTCCTCGACCCGCGGCAAGGTGCGTCTCCCACGCCGGCAACAAGCGCCTCAAACACGCCATGTTTGGAGTGGAACATGGGTGACCCCTGCCCTGTGGGGGCGCCTGCGTGGCACCATGTCAATGGCGTCACAGACCAGGTCGGTGCGCATGTGGTCGGCCATCGCGTAGCCGACAACCTTTCTCGTGCAGCAGCCTGGCACCGTGGCCAGGTACACGAATCCAGTCCACGTGCGGACACGCGGGTGATGTCTCCGACCCACTTTCGTCCCGGGCTTGCCGGCGGCGGGAGCTGCGGCGCACGAGGCCAGGGGGGGGCTCGTTCAGGTCGCCGGCCGGGACGGTGATGCGGGGCCTTTCCGGCACCGGTTGTGCGGCCCTTGAGGCCCCGCTCGCGCATGACGGCACGCACCGTGCCCCCTAGCAGGCCGACACGCTCTGACGCCCCCGGGGGCGGCGGAGGGTGCGCCGGTACCCGTAGGCGCCGTCGGAGGCATCGAACTCTTTGCGCACAAGAGCCGCCAGCTCTTTTCTTCTCATGGTGCGGCCGGGCTCGGCCCGCTCGCGCCATGAGCAGCCGCCGGACCCGGGCACCTCGGCCCAGCGGCACACGGGGGACAACAGGGTTACCTGCCTTCCTCGCGGCCCCGATCCTGGTAGTTGTCGCTCACCGCTGTTCCTGCGCAAGCCAGGCCACCCGCCCCGGCACTCCACTACCCGTGACTGGGGCCGGGATGCGCGTGTGGTGAGTGGTGGGCTGCGTTGAGTTCGAGGCTTCCCGTCGACTTCGAGCCCTAGAGCCTCGAACTTAACGGAAAGCCTCGAAGCCAACCGGGGAAGCCTCGAGGCCGGCCGGGGAGCCTCGAAGCCAACCTGGGGAGCCTCGAGGACACCCGGGTCGAGTAGAACAGATCCTGGCCGAACCCCGACACCGGCGATGTCGCCCGGACGACGAGCGCCAAGGCCACCGGCAAAGCGATCTGGGCCATCTACCGCAGGGGCCCGGCCGCCACGACACGAGCATGCCCTGCCTTCCGCCGACAACAACAGACGAACCAGGCGAACCCAGAACACCAACACGTGGAGGGTTATTCACAGGGGCACTCCGCTATTATGAGTTTACTGAGCCTTTCTCACCAGAACGGGTGAGCGAGGCGCGGTATCTGGCGCGATGGTGGGGGAAGATGGCGTGGCGGTTGGGGGCGTCATACGAGGGCGTATGCAGGGCGTACGACACGCCCACTTTCCCGCGCCACCCCACCGACCCCCGGCCGGCCACCCTCATCCTTGGCGAGAAAAGCTCACTGCGCATGCCACACAATTCTGCGGGAGAGTCCCGCTCGTCCGCACGTGCTTCCGGGGCTGCGAGTTACTCTCATGACCTGATTCCAGCACTTATAACAGACAAAGATACCGACGTGCCTCAAGACGGCACACCGGCCCCTGCTTCGCCCCCAGTCGTCAAATTCCGAGGCTAACCCAGGTCCAGACATACAGGTGCGGCGTACATGACCACGATGTACGAGCGGCTCCAATCAGGAGGAGGGCGCACCCCCAGAGAACGAGCACGTGAGCTGCACAAAGGGACTCTCCCGTTAGCGTCGCAACGGGCTCGTCGGCGCAGACGGTGCCGTTCGTCGCACCGCCGGTGCGGGCGGAACCGGGCCGTGTGTCGTCGGTGCGGGTAGGACCCGGGCCGTGTGCCGCCGGCGCGGGCGGACACGATGCGCAGCCACGCCCCGCGCACCGCCCCGCAGGGGGCCTCAACCGTCGGCGCTAGGCCCGACCTGCAGGAGCGCGATCAGTGGGACCGCGGGATGCGCGTCGGCGGCTGCCGACGACTCGCTGTACCTGCGCATGTTGCCGCGCATCAGGCCACCAGGTGGTGGCGGCCGTGGGCCAGCTCGATGGGTTCCTCGCCCTCCCGGCCCGGCAGCGTGACGCGTGCGCACGCGCCGACGGGCACCACGACGTCGACCTCCAGCCGGCCCTGCCCGGCGGCGGCCGCTTGCGGCGCCACCTCACGGCCGTCGTCGTCCACCAGCCGCCAGGCCGAGGCCGCCCAGCCGTAGGGCGTGCGGTGGACCGTTTCCGCTCCGGTCAGCCCGCCGCCGGGCACCGGGGCGACGTCGATGAGCCGGTACCCGGGCTCGGCCGGGGCCAGCCCGCCGACGGTGCGCTCGAGCCAGGCCGCGACCGCCCCGAGAGCGTAGTGGTTGAAGCTCGTCATCCCCCCAGGGTTGATCGAGCCGTCGGGGAGCAAGGAGTCCCAGCGCTCCCAGGTGGTGGTCGCCCCCATCGTCACCGCGTAGAGCCAGCTCGGGCACGACGTCGTCATGAGCAGCCGGTAGGCGGCCTCGGCGTGGCCGGTGGCGGTCAGGGCAGCGGTGACGACCGGGGTGCCCGCGAAGCCGGTGGCCACGTTCCCGCCGGAGGCCTCGACCAGCTCTGCCAGACGGCGCCCCGCGACGGTGCGCCGCTCCGGCGACCCGGTCAGGTCGAAGGCGATAGCCAGGGCGTAGGCGGTCTGGGTGTCGGAGGTCATCGCCCCGGAGGAGTCGGTGAACCGGGTGCGGAAGGCCTCACCGATGGCGTCCGCCAGGGCCCCGTAGCGCTCGGCGTCCGCGTCCCGACCGAGCTCGGTAGCCCAGCGGGAGACGATCCGGGCGGAGCGGGCGAAGAAGGCGGTGGCCACGAGGTAGGGGTCGGTCATGGCCTGCAACGGGTTGTCAGGGGGCGCCGTCGGGTCCAGCCAGTCCCCGAGCTGGAGGCCCGAGTCCCACACGTGGTCGGGCCCCGCCAGGCGGTCCACGAGATCCACCCAGGCGCACGCCGACCCGTACTGCCGTTCCAGCAGCCCCCGGTCCCCGGTGGCGCGGAACAGCTCCCACGGGACCACCGTGGCAGCGTCGCCCCACACGGCGGCCGGTTGCGGCGGGGTCCAGAATCCCCCCGGGATGACCGGGACGTACCAGGGCACCGTGCCGTGGGCCTCCTGCTCGATCGCCAGGTCGGTCAGCCACGAGGACAGCAGCCCCGAGCAGCCGTAGTGGAAGGCGGCCGTCGGGGTGAAGGCCTGGATGTCCCCGGTCCAGCCCAGGCGCTCGTCGCGCTGGGGGCAGTCGGTGGGCAGGGCCACGAAGTTGTCGCGCATCGACCACCGCGAGTTCTCGTGCAGGCGCGCCACCCGCGCGTCGGAGCAGTCGAAGTAGCCCAGCCGCTCCATCTGGGTGTGCACGACCACGGCCCTCACCGCACCGTCGAGGATCGCCTCGCGGGCCGCCTGGGCGCCGCCGGGCCAGCCGGTGACGTCGGCATAGCGGAAGCCGTGGATGGTGAAGGCGGGCTCCCACTCCTCAACACCGTCTCCTGCCAGGATGTAGGTGTCGGTCGCGGCCGCGTCACGCAGCGGGCGGGTGCCCAAGGCGCCGTCCTCGAGCACCTCGGCGTGGCGCAGCGTGATCGTCGTGCCTGCCTCACCCTGGACGCGGATGCGCAGCCGTCCGGAGATGTTCTGGCCGAAGTCGATGAGGACCCGCTCCGGGGAGGTCTCCAGCTCCCCGCCCCCCAGGTGCATGACCTGACGCTCCAGCACCGTGACCTCGACCGGCTCAAGGGTCTCGATCGCGCGGACAGGGGCGTCCAGGGGCATGACGAGGCGCTCGGCGTCCGAGGGGCCGACGGCGACCGGGCACCAGCCGCGTCCTGCGCCGGGCTCGTGGCCGGGACTGGTGAACCCGGGGCTCGACCATCCCGGGGTGGTCAGGCGGGCGTCCACGGTCTCGCCCTCGTACAGGCCCGTGAAGAGGATCTCGCCGGCGCCTGCACTCCAGGAGGAGTCGGTGGCCACCACCGTCCGGGTGCCGTCGTCGTGGGTGAGCTCGAGCTGGATGATCGCGGCGACGTCCGTGCCGTACAGGTTGCGGTAGCCGCCGTCGAAGCCGATGTGGCCCCGGTACCAGCCGTCGGCGAGCTGGGCGCCGAGCGCGTGGTCGCCCACGCCGTCGCCCGTGGGGGAGCATGCCAGCAGGGTGTCGGTCACGTCGTAGGTGCGGGCCACGAGGCGCGAGCCGTAGACGGTCCACCCGGGGACGAGCTCGACGGCGCCGATGCGCGTCCCGTCGAGCTCGGCACAGATGAGGCCGTGGGCGCTGATGTAGGCCCG
>JBHAES010000409.1:0-3694 GCA_041855725.1 Actinomycetota bacterium | reverse complement strand
CCGATCTCTACCGCGGCATGGGATCGCTCGGTGCGATGGCCCCGCGCAAGGGCAAGTCGTACTCGAAGGACCGCTACTTCCAGGCCGACGTCGCCAGCGACGACAAGCTGGTGCCCGAGGGGATCGAGGGGCAGGTGGCGTTCCGGGGCCCGCTGGCGGCCGTCGCCTACCAGCTGGTCGGCGGGCTGCGGCAGTCCATGTTCTACAGCGGGGCCCGTACGATCCCCGAGCTGCAGGAGCGGGGCCGGTTCGTGCGCATCACCTCCGCCGGGCTGCGCGAGTCGCACCCGCACGACATCCAGATGACCGTCGAGGCCCCCAACTACTCGGGCCAGTAGGACAGGAGCGAACCATGTACGACATCGGCCGCAGCAAGCGGGCCTCCCGCGCCTACGAGTTCGACCAGGTGGCCATCGTGCCGTCGCGGCGCACCCGCGGCACCGACGAGACCAACCTCACGTGGCGCATCGACGCGATCACGCTCGACTTCCCGATGATCGCCGCACCCATGGACTCGGTGATGTCGCCGGCGACCGCCATCGAGATGGGTCGCCTCGGCGGGCTGGGCGTGCTCAACCTCGAAGGGCTGTGGACCCGCTACGACGACCCGGAGCCGATCTTCGACGAGCTGGCCGCGATCAGCGACGACGTCGCCGCCACCCGCCGGATGCAGCAGGTGTACGCCGAGCCGATCAAGCCCGAGCTGATCCGCGACCGGATGGCCGAGATCCGGGCCGCCGGGGTGCCCGTCGCCGGGTCGCTGTCGCCCAACAACACCCAGGAGTTCGCCGAGACCGTCGTGGCCGCCGCACCCGACTTCTTCGTGATCCGCGGCACCACCGTGTCGGCCGAGCACGTCTCCACCGTGGGCGAGGCGCTCGACCTCAAGAAGTTCATCCGTACCCTCGACGTGCCCGTCATCGTCGGCGGGTGCGCCAACTACCAGACCGCCCTGCACCTGATGCGCACGGGGGCGGCGGGCGTGCTGGTCGGGTTCGGCGGCGGCGCCACCCGCGCCACCCGCAAGGTGCTCGGCATCGAGGTGCCGATGGCGTCGGCGGTGGCCGACGTGGCCGAGGCGCGCCGCGACTACCTCGACGAGTCCGGCGGCCGCTACGTGCACGTGATCGCCGACGGCCAGGTGGGCCGCTCCGGCGACGTCGCGAAGGCCATCGCCTGCGGCGCCGACGCGGTGATGGTGGGCGTGCCGCTCGCCCGCGCCGTCGAGGCCCCCGGCCGCGGCTACCACTGGGGCCCCGAGGCGTGGCACCCCACGCTGCCCCGCGGCGAGCGCGTCAAGTTCCGTACGGTCGGCACCCTCAAGGAGATCATGCTCGGCCCGTCGGCCACCCCCGACGGCTCCATGAACCTCGTCGGCGCCCTGCGCCGCGCCATGGCCTCCACCGGCTACACCGACGTGAAGGAGTTCCAGCGCATCGAGCTGGTGATCCTGTGACGACCAGGCCGGCCGACGCTGCCGTGCCGCCGGAGCTGCGGGAGGCGAGGGCGTCGATCGACAACCTCGACGCCGCCCTCGTGCACCTGCTCGCCGAGCGGTTCCGCATCACCCGCCGGGTCGGCGAGCTGAAGGCCGCCCGCGGCCTGCCCCCGGCCGACCCGGCCCGCGAGGACGCCCAGATCGCCCGGCTGCGCCGCCTCGCCGCCGAGTCCGACCTCGACCCCGAGTTCGCCGAGAAGTTCCTCACCTTCATCGTGCGCGAGGTCGTGCGCCACCACGAGCGGATCGCGGCCGAGGGCTGAGCCGGCTCCGGCCCCGCCGCCTCAGCCGCCGACCCCGACCCCGCGCAGGCGCTCGGCGTAGCGGACGAGCGAGGCGCGCATGAAGGGGGAGCCCACGGGGTTGAGGTGGCCGTGGGGCACGCCGCAGGCGGTGACCGTCTCCACCGCCACGCCCGCGTCGGCGAGCTGCTGGGCGAACCGTTCGCCGCTGGCGCGCAGGTCGTCGAGCTCCGCGTTCTCGATGAACGTGGGCGGGAAGCCGGTGAGGTCGTCGCTGTCGCCGGCGAACGCGTACGGGACCGGTCGGCCGTACCGTTCCCCGAGGTAGTTGGCGCTCAGGTAGGCGGTGGTCTCCGGCGGGAACCGCAGCACCGCCGGTGTCGTGGCGAGCACCGCCGCGAGCTCACCCGACGGCTCCGGCAGCCGCTGGTGCACCACCGGGTAGGCGAGCAGCACCTGCCACGGCGCGCGCGCCTCGCCGCGGCGCTGCCGGTCGCGCAGCTCCAAGGCTGCCCCCGCGGCCAGGGCGGCACCGGCCGACGCGCCGCCCACCGCGACCCGCCGGGCATCGATGCCGAGCTCGGCGGCGTGCCGCTGCATCCAGTCCCACACCGCGAGACAGTCGTCGTGAGGCGCTGGGAACCGGACCGGGGGCAGGCACAGCCGGTAGCCGACCGACACCACCACGGCGTCGGCGTCGTGGGCCAGCACCCGGGCCACGTGGTCGGCCTCGGGCATGTCGAGGTCGCCGCCGACGAACGCGCCCCCGTGCATCCACATCAGGGCGGCTCGTCCGGTGGCGGGGACCTGCGGCTGGTAGACCCGTACGGGGACGCCCTGGTCACGACCCGCGCCGCCGACCTCGCGGTCGTCGACCCTCACCGGTGGCAGGTCGGGCGGGCCGAAGGGCGCCTGCCAGGCGTCGAACCGGGCCTGCTGGTCAGCGGCTGCGGTACCGGTCATGAGGGCCTCGACGTCGGTGAGGCCCTCCAGCAGGGCGAGGCGTTCGGCGTAGACGCCGCGGAACCGGGTCGGCTCGGGGCCGGGTCGGCTGGTGGTCACCTGACCAGCCTGCCACCTGGCGGCGCATAGCGTGCTGACATGGGTGATCCGAGGAGGCTGGTGCGGACGCGCGCCACCTGGGCCGGCTACGGGGCCGTGTGCCTGCTGGGCTACTGGCAGAACGGGTTGGGCACCGTGCTGCTGCCGCTGCGCCAGGACCTCGGGGTCACCGTGGCCCAGGTGGCCTTCTACCCGAGCCTGTTCGCCGGTGCTCTCGTCGTCACGGGGCTGTTCGGGGCCCGGGTGGTGGGGCGGATCGGGCGTGGCGCGGGGCTGCGGCTCGCGGTGGTCACGATGGCGACCGGTGCGGTCCTGCTGTGCTGGCCGGTGCGACCGGTGTCGGTGGCGGGGGCCATGGTGATGGGGACCGGCTCCGCGCTGATCCTGCAGGTGGTGCCGGTCTCGCTGGCCGCCGAGTTCCCCGAGCACGCCCAGCGCGTCAACGCCGAGTCGAGCGGGATGGCGACGGTGCTGTCGGTCGCGGTGCCGTGGCTGGTGGCCGGTGCGATCGCGGTCGGGCTCGGGTGGCGGGTCGGCTACCTGGCGCTCCCGCTGGTGCTGGCGGGGCTGGTGCTGCTGGCGGTGCCCCGGGCGGCGGCGGTCGCGACGCCCGGCGGCCGCGACGACCGCTGCCAGGTCGTGACCAGCCGCTGCTGGGGCGCTGGGTGATGTTCTTCCTCGCCGTCGCGGCGGAGTTCTGCTGCCTGCTGTGGGCGGTGGAGGCGCTGCGGTCGTGGCACGGGCTGCCTGACGCGGCCGCCACTGCGGCCCTCTCCGCGTTCCTGGTGGGCATGGGTGGGGGCCGGACGCTGCTGTCATCGGCCCTGTCGGGGACCAGCGTGAGGGTCGTGGTGCAGCGCCAGACGGTGATCGCCGCAGCCGGGTTCGCCCT
>JBHAES010000408.1:0-15670 GCA_041855725.1 Actinomycetota bacterium | reverse complement strand
GCCGAGCGGGTGGAGGGATCGATCGTGGCGATCACCGGCTGCGAGGACACCCGCGGCAACACGTTCATGTGGGCGAACCGTGAGCCTACCCAAGGGGTCCTGGTGCAGGTGACCAGGCACTTCAAGCGCGTCCCTGGCGGCCAGCTGAAGAACTTCAACATCACATCGAGCCGAAAGGTCGAGGCATGCGACCGGTGAGAGCGACCCTGATCGCAGGAGCGGCGCTGCTGGGATCGTGATCCCGGCCCCAACTGCCGCTGCGGGCACCACGTGAGACGGCAGTGTTCACTACGAACGAAGTGGCGGTGGTGTCGCCGTCCGGTGCGTCGACACCACGCCGGCGGCCCACGTTCCAGTGCCGGGGGTGGGTGGATCTGGAGGTCCGCGGATCCCGTGACGAAGCACGGCCGATCTCGGCGATCATCAGCCGCGGCTGACGATGGCCCGCGACTGCCGCCGCCTCTCGGGGCGGGCCGGGCCCAGGCGCCGGCACCCCTACGCAGCGGCAACACTCCACAACTTCCCGGCCGCCGCCCGGGTAATGGCACGCTGGCGGGACCTGGGCGACGGGCGCCCCCAAGGAGAGGAACGACATGGCCACGCTCGGCACGATGCTGATGATGCTCAAGGGTGAGATCGCCGAGGAGGGCATGTTCCCGGTGCTGGAGAAGGTGGCCGGCATCGGGTTCAAGGCCGTCGAGGTGTCGCAGGTGCCGATGACGGAGGAGAACGTCGCCGGCCTGGAGCGGGCGAAGGCAGAGCTCGGGCTGGAGACGGGTGCGATCTCGGTGTCGCTGAAGAAGGGTCCGATGCCGGGCCTGGACTCGCTGGAGGACGACTTCGCCAAGATCGTCGACGACGCCGGCCGGCTCGGCTGCCGCTACGCCCGCATCGGCATGATGCCGCTCACCGCGATGGCGACCCTGCCGGCGCTGGAGGAGTGGTGCGCCGAGCTCGACGCGGGCGCGGCCCGGCTCGCCGCCGAGGGCATCACCTTGTGCTACCACAACCACCACGTCGACCTCGCGACGTTCGAGGGGGAGCGCATCTTCGACATCGTGCGCCGCCTCGCCCCCCACGCCCGCTTCGAGATCGACCTGCACTGGGTGCAGCGCGGCGGCGCGAACCCGGTGAACGTGCTGGCCGACTACGCCGGGTTCGTCGACCTGGTGCACGTGAAGGACTACGCCATCGCCGCCCTGCCGCCCGAGGCCATCGACGCGATGGCGGCCCGCGACATGGAGGCGTTCCAGCGCTACTTCAACGGCATCGTCCGGTTCGCGCCGGTCGGCGACGGCAACATGGACTGGCCCGCCATCCTCGCCCAGGCGGTCGCCTCGGGCACGTCGTACCTGTTCGTGGAGCAGGACGACCTCTACGGCGCCGACGTGTACGAGTGCATCACCCGCTCGTACGAGCACATCAAGCGCCTCGGCTACGCCGGCTGACCGAACGGGCCAGGAGGGTCGCCCCAGCCGCCGGACCGGCCACGGCGGCGCACCGCACCCGACCCGGCCGGCCGGAGGCGTTTAGAGCCGCTGGCAGGCCGGGGCGCGTGGGGGACCCTGTCCAGGCGTCTCGTACGGCGCTGAATCGCCCACCCAGGGCCGGTGGGGCGGTCTCGCCGGTTGCGACACGGCTCCGCGATTGGGACGTGCGGCGCGGGTCGAGTAGGCTTGTCACGTTCAGATCGTGGCCGCTCGCGACAGCCCACCGGGCTCGTCGACGGGCGGCATCGTACGGTTGCGCGCGCGTGGGCGTGCGCGGACGAGGAGCCCCATGGCCGACATCGACGACCAGACGCCCGACGAGATCGACCTCGCAGACGTCCCCCAGGGCGACCTGGCCGACGACGGCCCCCGCATCGAGACGCAGGCCGTCGGCATGGCCTCGCACGTCGACGACGGCAGCTACGACTCCGACGCCATCACGGTGCTGGAGGGCCTGGAGCCCGTCCGCAAGCGGCCGGGCATGTACATCGGGTCCACGGGCGAGCGGGGTCTGCACCACCTGGTCTACGAGGTGGTCGACAACGCCGTCGACGAGGCGCTCGCCGGCTACTGCGACACGATCGACGTCCGGATCCTGCCGCAGGGCGGCATCCGCGTCGCCGACAACGGCCGCGGCATCCCCGTGAAGGTGCACCCCACCGAGGGCGTCCCCGCGGTCACCCTGGCGCTCACCAAGCTCCACGCCGGCGGCAAGTTCGGTGACGGCGGCTACAAGGTGTCGGGCGGCCTGCACGGGGTGGGCGTGTCGGTGGTGAACGCCCTGTCCGACCGGCTGGTCGTCGACATCGACCGCGACGGCCACCACTGGCGCCAGTCGTTCCGCCTCGGCGTGCCCGACGACGACCTGGAGCGTCTGGAGGCCAACGACCGCACCGGCACCACCGTCGAGTTCTACGCCTCGCCCGAGATCTTCGAGACCACCAGCTACTCGTACGAGACGCTGGCCACCCGGTTCCGCGAGATGGCGTTCCTCAACAAGGGCCTCACCATCTCGATCACCGACGAGCGGCCCGACCACGTCGACGACGACGGCGAGCCGCTGCGCGACACGTTCCGCTACGACGAGGGCCTCACCGACTACGTGCGCTACCTCATGGGCGCCAAGGACCCGATCAACCCGTCGGTGATCGCGGTCGAGGCGCACGCCCCCGACCAGCAGATGGGCCTCGAGGTGGCGATGCAGTGGAACACCTCGTACGCCGAGTCGGTGCACACCTTCGCCAACACCATCAACACCCACGAGGGCGGCTCCCACGAGGAGGGGTTCCGGGCAGCGCTCACCAACACGGTGAACCGGTGGGGCGAGGCGTGGGGGCTGATCAAGAAGCGTGAGGACCGGGTGTCGGGCGACGACATCCGCGAGGGCCTCACCGCGATCGTGTCGGTGAAGCTCGCCGAGCCCCAGTTCGAGGGGCAGACCAAGACCAAGCTCGGCAACACCGAGGCCCGCTCGTTCGTGCAGCGCGTCGTCAACGACAAGCTGGGCGACTGGTTCGAGATGAACCCGGCCGAGGGGCGCGACATCGTCCGCAAGGCGCAGGCGGCGGCGACCGCCCGCATCGCCGCCCGCAAGGCTCGCGACCTGGCCCGCACCCGCAAGGGGCTGCTCGGCGGCGGCGGGCTGCCCGGCAAGCTGTCGGACTGCCAGTCCAGCAACCCGGAGGAGTGCGAGGTCTTCATCGTCGAGGGCGACTCGGCCGGCGGCTCCGCCAAGGGCGGGCGCGACCCGCGGACCCAGGCGATCCTGCCGATCCGCGGCAAGATCCTCAACGTCGAGAAGGCACGGCTCGACAAGATCCTGCAGAACAAGGAGGTCGAGGCGATCATCAACGCCCTCGGCACGGGCGTGCACGACGACTTCGACATCGCCAAGCTGCGCTACCACAAGATCGTGCTGATGGCCGACGCCGACGTCGACGGCGCCCACATCCGCACCCTGCTGCTGACGCTGCTGTTCCGGTTCATGAAGCCGCTGGTCGCCGCCGGCCACGTCTACCTGGCGCAGCCGCCGCTGTTCCGGCTGCGGTGGACCAACGCGCCCCACGAGCTGGCCTACAACGACGCCGAGCGCGACGGGCTGCGCGACCTGGGCCTGGCCGCCGGCAAGAAGCTGCCGCAGGTGAACCCGATCCAGCGCTACAAGGGGCTGGGCGAGATGAACCCCGAGGAGCTGTGGGACACCACGATGGACCCGCAGGCGCGCACCCTGCTCCAGGTGACGCTGGAGGACGCCGCCCGCGCCGACGAGATGTTCTCGATCCTGATGGGGGAGGACGTCGAGCTGCGCCGCACCTTCATCCAGCGCAACGCCCGCGACGTCCGCTTCCTCGACATCTGACCGTACGGACACGTCGACACGCCAGGCACCTAGGAGACACAGATGACCGACGGACCGCTCGACCTGCCGGCCGGCAGCGACGACGCGCCGATCGAGGGCGCCGACAACAACGCGCTCGCCGCGCCCACCGAGGCGAAGACCGAGCAGATCGACCTGCAGGACGAGATCCAGAAGTCCTACCTCGACTACGCGATGAGCGTGATCGTGGGCCGGGCGCTGCCCGACGTGCGCGACGGCCTCAAGCCGGTGCACCGGCGGGTGCTGTACGCGATGTACGACGGCGGCTACCGGCCCGACCGGGGCTGGAACAAGTGCTCGCGCATCGTCGGTGACGTGATGGGCCAGTACCACCCGCACGGCGACTCCGCGATCTACGACACGATCGTACGGATGGCGCAGCCGTGGGTGATGCGGGCGCCGCTGATCCTGGGGCAGGGCAACTTCGGCTCGCCCGGCAACGACGGCGCGGCCGCGATGCGCTACACCGAGTGCAAGATGGCGCCGCTGGCGATGGAGATGGTGCGCGACATCGACCAGGACACGGTCGACTTCCGGCCCAACTACGACAACCGAGGCTCCGAGCCGGTGGTGCTGCCGGCCCGGTTCCCGAACCTGCTGGTGAACGGGTCCACCGGCATCGCCGTCGGCATGGCCACCAACATCCCCACCCACAACCTGCGCGAGGTGGCGGCTGCGGTGCAGTGGTCGCTGGAGCACCCCGACGCCACGAAGGAGGAGCTGCTCGACGCGGCGATGGAGCGGGTCAAGGGCCCCGACTTCCCGCGCGGCGGCCTGATCGTGGGCCGCAAGGGCATCGAGGACGCCTACCGTACGGGCCGCGGCTCGGTGGTGATGCGGGCGGTCATCGACATCGAGGAGGACAACCGCGGCCGTACGCTGCTGGTGGTCACCGAGCTGCCCTACATGTGCAACCCCGACAACCTGGCGCTCAAGATCGCCGAGCTGGTCAACGCGGGCCGGCTCACCGGCATCGCCGACATCCGCGACGACTCGTCGGCCCGGACGGGGCAGCGGCTGGTGATCGTGCTCAAGCGTGACGCGCAGCCGCGGGTCGTGATGAACAACCTCTACAAGCACACGGCGCTGCAGGACACGTTCGGCTGCAACATGCTGGCCCTGGTCGACGACGTGCCCCGGACGCTGCGGCTCGACCAGTTCATCACCTACTGGATCCGCCACCAGCTGCAGGTGATCGTGCGCCGCACCCGGTTCCGGCTGGCGAAGGCGGAGGCCGACGCCCACCTGGCGCGGGCGCTGGTGAAGGCGCTCGACCAGCTCGACGCGGTGATCGCGCTGATCCGCGGGTCGCGTGACGCGGCGACGGCACGGCAGGGGCTGATGGAGCTGCTCGACGTCGACGAGGTGCAGGCCACCTGGATCCTCGACCTGCAGCTGCGGCGGCTGGCGGCGATGGAGCGGCAGCGCATCATCGACCACCTGGCCGAGCTGGAGCGGCTCATCGCCGACCTCAAGGAGGTGCTCGACAGCGAGGCACGGCAGCGGCAGATCATCTCCGCCGAGCTCGCCGAGATCGTCGAGAAGTATGGCGACGAGCGACGCACCCGCATCATCGCCGCCGACGGCGACCTGTCGGACGAGGACCTCATCCCCGACGAGGACATGGTCGTCACCATCACCCACGGCGGCTACGCCAAGCGCACCCGCAGCGACAGTTACCGGCTGCAGAAGCGCGGCGGCAAGGGCGTGAAGGGGGCCACGCTGCGCAGCGACGACGAGGTGGCGCACCTGTTCGCCACCACGTCGCACCACTGGATCCTGTTCTTCACCACGAAGGGACGGGTCTACCGGATCAAGGCGTGGCAGCTGCCCGAGGGCGGCCGCGACGCGAAGGGCGGCCACGTCGCCGGCCTGCTCAGCTTCCAGCCCGACGAGCAGATCGCCGAGGTGCTGGCGATCCGGTCGTACGACGACGCGCAGTACCTGCTGCTCGCCACCCGCCGCGGCCTGGTGAAGAAGACCGAGCTGGCCGCGTACGACTCGCCGCGCCAGGCGGGTGTGATCGCGATCGCGTTCCGCGAGGCAGACGACGAGCTGGTAGGCGCGGCGCTGTGCAACCGGGTCGACGACGTGCTGCTGGTGTC
Organism: Actinomycetota bacterium; assembly: GCA_041855725.1. Classification (GTDB taxonomy): domain Bacteria; phylum Actinomycetota; class Actinomycetes; order Propionibacteriales; family Propionibacteriaceae; genus JBHAES01. The sequence continues at coordinate 9,698 of JBHAES010000408.1, read as the reverse complement.
GACGAAGGGGCAGGCGATCCGGTTCCCGGCCACCGACGAGCAGCTGCGGCCGATGGGCCGGGCGACCTCGGGTGTGACGGGCATGAAGTTCCGCGACGGCGACGCGTTGCTGTCGATGTCGGTGATCGACGCGGAGATGCCCGAGGACGACCGGTTCGTGTTCACGGTCACCGACGGCGGGTTCGCCAAGCGCACCCCCGTGTCGGACTACCGGCAGCAGGGCCGCGGCGGCCTCGGCATCAAGGCGATGCGCCTCAACGAGGACCGCGGCTCGCTGGTCGGCGGGCTGGTGGTCGCTGAGGGTGACGAGGTGATCGCCATGAAGCAGTCCGGCCAGATCACCCGCTCCACCGTGGCCGGGGTGCCGGTGAAGGGCCGCGACACGATGGGGGTCAAGTTCGTGGCCGTCAAGGACGGTGACGCGGTCACCCACATCGCCCGCTACCCCGAGGCCGGCGACACCGAGCCGTCCGGTGCTGCCGACGCAGGGTCGGCCGCGACCGCCGGCAGCCCGGCGTCGGCCGACCCGGCCGAGCCGGATCGCGGTGAGGGGTCCGACGCGTCGGGTACGGTGGACGCCAGCGCCCCCAGCGCGGAGGAGGACGACACCGGTGAGTGACCCCACCCAGAGCACCGACGCACGCTTCCCGGGCTACCGGCCCGTGGCGGCCGGCGGTCGGCGTCCGGGCCCGGCCCCGGCGGGTGACGCGGCCACGACCCGGCGGACCGCCGACCCGGCGCTCACCTCCGACCCCCCGGCCGCCGTGCCGCCGGTGCCCCCACCCGCCCCCGCCCCTGCGGCACCGGCCGAGCCGTCCGCCGCCGACCGGTTCAAGGACTCGGTGGCCAGCGCCGCCACCGCGGTCGCCGCCACAGCGAAGGAGGGCGTCTCCAAGTTGTCCGATGCCGTCTCAGGGCGAGGCCCCGGCCGCGCCGACACCGCCGCCGGCACCCCCGCGGCCGCCGCTGCCACCCCGGCCCGCAAGCCGACCCGCCGCACCCGCAAGGCCCGGCTGCGGATCTCGCGCATCGACCCGTGGTCGGTGATGAAGACCGCCCTGCTGTTCGGCGTGGCCGGCGGCATCATCTTCGTGGTGGCGACCTTCGTGGTGATGACCGTGATCGAGTCCACCGGCGTCTACGCCGCCATCAACGGCGTGGTGGGCGACATGCTCTCCGCCCCCTCCGACAACTCGTTCAGCATCGAGACCTTCATCAACACCCGCCGCGTCACCGGTTTCGCCGCCGTGATCGGCGCCGTCGACGTCGTGATCTTCACCGCGTTGGCGACCGTGTTCTCGTTCCTCTACAACCTGTCGGCCACCATGCTGGGCGGCCTCGAGATCACCCTCGCCGAGGACTGAGCCGGGGCCGCCACCGCTGGGTGGCGCACAGCGGTGCCACCGCCGCGACCCGCCCCGCCGACCCGGGACAGGCACCCGGTGGGCCCGCTGGGCCCGACGTGCCAGCGGGGCCGCGTACGGGGACCGACGCAGCCACCTGGGACGACACCCTCCCGGCTCGGCCGGACCGGCACCGGGGTATGGTGCTCGACCATGAGCGAGTCGACGGCGCCGGTCTCGAAGCGGTGGAGCTGGCCGAAGCGGTTGCTGGTGGCCGGCCTGGCGCTGGTGGTGCTCGTGGTGGGGGCGGGCGTCGCGCTGCTGGTCGCGATCTGGTACCGGCCCAACCTCGTCGCCCAAGCACAGCTGGCGGCACTTCGCGCAGATCCCATGGCCTCGGCTGGATGGGAGGGTATCGACCAGGTAGCCGTGGCGGAATCGGATCCCTATGCCAGCAAACCTGCGCAGCCCTCCTACACCCGCTGCCTGGCCACGACGATGCCGGCTCGTGAGGCGATGAGGCTGATCTCAGCTTCCGCCGAGGACATCGGCTGGCAGCCTCACGACAACCTCATCAGCGACTCGTCCTGGGTGGCGAGTCGTGAGGTCGACGGCACCAGGAGGTTCCTCATCCTCACCACCGACCTGGTTTCCTGCTCCGATGAGGCGGGGGCTGTGGTACGCCTGACCTTGACCTACTGACCCACGGGAAGGGAGAGATCATGATGACCCGACGACCCAGGCTCGCCAGCCTTCCCGGCGTCGCCGACGCGGAGGGTCCGCGAGCATGAGCGAGTCGACGACAGGCACGAAGCAGCGGCGCTGGCCGAAGCGTTTGCTGGTGGCCGGGCTGGCGCTGATGGTGCTCGTGGTGGGGGCGGGCGTCGTGCTGATGGTCACGAAGCCCTGGTACCGGGCTCCCACGGTCGTCGACCCGGCTGAGGGTGGACGCCGGGTCACCGAGCGCGGCATGGTGGCCAACTACTACCCGGGAGCGGCGAGCTCGCCGACCGTGCTGGTCGTCGGCGGGTCGGAAGGCGGGCTGTCCCAGGGCGTCGACTACACGGCGGCTACGTTGCACGCCCAGACCGGCTACACCACGATGGCCCTCGCCTACTGGGGCGCCCCCGGGAAGGCCGAGTACATGGAGCACCTCCCGGTGGAAGAGTTCGACACCGCGATCGAGTGGCTCACGCAGCAGCCGGAGGTGGACGCCGAGCGGATCGCCTTCATGGGCACGTCGAAGGGCGGGGAGGCGGCAGTGCTGCTCGCCTCCCGGCGCCAGGACCTGAAGGCAGTCGTCGCCTACGTGCCGTCGCACGTGGTGTGGGCGGGGATGGACCTGCGCGAGCCGTGGCGCACCGGGCAGATCGGCTCCACGTGGAGCGTGGGCGGACAGCCGCTGCCCTACCTGCCCTACACGAACGAGTACCGCAGCGGTCCGCTCGTCGACATGTACCGGATGTCGCTGCAGGGTCTGCCCGAGCACCAGGACGCCGTGATCCCGGTCGAGCGGGCCACGGCACCCCTGCTGCTCGTCTGCGGCGAGGCCGACACCTTGTGGCCGGCGTGCGACATGTCACGCGAGGTGAAGCGGCGCGCCGAGGAGCGGGGCGGGCCGTCGGTGACGCTGCTCGCCTACCCCGACGCCGGCCACCTGGTGAGCGGCCCACCCCTTCCGCCGGGGGTCGGCTTCGACCTCTCCCAGCTGGGCGGCACCCAGGAGGGCAACGCCACGGCCCTCGCGGACGGCTGGCCGAAGGTGAAGGCGTTCCTGGCCGAGCACCTGTGAGCGGCGTCGCTCGCCGGCACCGGTCGGCGCGGCGGCCGCACGCGCGGCGGTGGTGCCTGCTGCCTCGCCGCGTACGGAGAACAGGGTCCGTGCGGGGCGCGCCCTGGGCGTGCCTGCCGGTCGGCGCGTCGGCGCCGCCCTGCTCGCGGAAGCCGAAGGCGGCGTAGGTCTGCCCGTACGACCGGTGCGACGCGGCGCGCTGTGACGAGAGCCGCGAGGGCGTCGGGCCTGAGGTCGGGTCAGATGCGGCGGGGTGAGGTCTGGCAGGGCTCGACGTGGGCGTCCAGACGGTGACGGCGGCGCGGTCGCGGGACCACGCTGCGACCGTCCGGGTGGGTGCTGCGCAGCACCCCTTGCCCGGTGACGTAGTCGACGGCGGTCACGGCGGGGAACCTGGACGCCGTGACCCTCGCTGAAGCCCGCCACCAGGTCAGCGGTGACCAGCGCAGCCGTGTGGTCGCGCACGGGGTGGGGGTGCCCGGTCGGCGGGGGAAGGATGGGAGCCGATCTCGACTCCAATCTATCTAACCCCTGCTGACAAGGGGTGATGCACCTGGGTGCGTCTGGAAGAGGATGGGAGTCGAGCTCGGCTCCCATCCTCGGCGTGTCCGTACCATGCCACCCGTACGCACCGCTCGTACCACCCACCCGTACCTCGCCACGCGTACGGACACCCCGCCTGGCCACGTCGGGCCACAACTGGGTAAGGTGCTTGACCATGAGCGAGTCGACGACGACCGGCAAGAAGAGGTGGAGCTGGCCCAAGCGCCTGCTGGTGGCTGGCCTGGCACTGGTGGTGGTGCTGGCGGGGGCGGGCATCGTGGTGATGGTGACGAAGCCCTGGTACCGGGCGCCAGCGATCGCCGACCCGTCCGACGGGGGACGCCGGGTCACCGAGCGCGGCATGGTCGCCAACTACTACCCCGGCGCGGCGGGGTCGCCGACGGTGCTGGTGGTCGGCGGGTCGGAGGGCGGGCTGGCCCGGGGCGTGGACTACACGGCGGCCACGCTGCACGCCCAGACCGGCTACACCACCATGGCGCTCGCCTACTGGGGCGTGCCCGGCAAGTCCGAGATCATGGAGCACGTCCCCCTGGAGGAGTTCGACACCGCGATCGACTGGCTCAAGCAGCAGCCGGAGGTCGACGCGACGCGGATCGCGTTCATGGGCACGTCGAAGGGCGGGGAGGCGGCGGTGCTGCTCGCCTCCCGGCACCAGGACCTGAAGGCGGTCGTCGCGTACGTGCCCTCGCACGTGGTGTGGGCGGGGGTCAACATGCGCGAGCCGTGGCTGCTCGGGAGCACCGGGTCCACGTGGAGCGTGGGTGGGCAGCCGCTGCCGTACCTGCCCTACACGAACGAGTACCGCGGGGGTCCGATCACCGACATCTACCGGTTGTCGCTCAAGCGACTCCCCGAGCACCAGGACGCCATCATCGAGGTCGAGCGCGCCACCGCACCCCTGCTGCTCGTCTGCGGCGAGGCCGACGCCATGTGGCCGTCGTGCGACATGTCGCGCGAGGTGAAGCGCCGCGCCGACGAGCGGGGCGGGCCGTCGGTGACGGTGCTCGCCTACCCCGACGCCGGCCACCTCCTCAGCGGCCCGCCGCTGCCGCCTGAGGTCAGCTTCGACCTCACCCAGCTGGGAGGCACCCCCGAAGGCGCCACCCATGCCCTCGACGACAGCTGGGTGAAGGTGAAGGCGTTCCTGGCCGAGCACCTGTGACCGCCCACGCCACAAGGTGGTGGTGGCGACCAGACGACGTCGGCCCGGTCCGGTCCCTGGGGACGTGACCGGCTGCGGCCTGCGAGGTCACGTACGAGCGCCGCGGGCGTACCTGCGTACGTACGGCGACGCGCACCCCGGACGTGCCTGTCGCCGTGCCCGGGTCCCCACAGCCTGGAGCCGAGATCGGCTCCTCGCTGCGGGGCTCCGCCGGACCGGACCAGCCGCTGGCGCGGACGTGGCGTCGCGAAGCGGTCCAGGGCCGTCCCACCCGCTGTCAGATGCGGCGGGGCGAGGTCTGGCAGGGGCTCGAGGTGGGGGAATGGACGGTGACGACCCTCGCGCGGTCGCGGTACTCCACCACGCGACCGTCAGGGTGCGTGCTGCGCAGCACGCCTTGCCCGTTGACGTAGTCGACGGCGGCCACGGCGAGGAACCCGTACGCGGTGACCGCCTCGTTGAAGCCCGGCATCAGGTCGGAGGGGCCGCGGCTCACGTGGACCGTCGCCGACGTCTCCACCTGGCAGCCGCCGCTCCCGCGCTGGTAGACCAGCGATCTCGGGTCGCGCCACGACGCGCGGAACGGTGCCCAGGCCGCCTGGAGCGCTCGGATCACCTCCTGGGCCGCCGCCTTCGCGGCCTGCTCGTCGACGAGCACGGGACTCGCGCCGGCGTCCGGGGTCGCCCTGGCCGAGGTGGTGCGAGGGGTCGGACGGGTCATGGTGCAGCCTCCTGCGAGAGCAGCAGCGGCGACGAGCACGAGGCGCCGGGTGGGGGCTGGTGCGGCACGACCAGCCCGTACGAACCGGTCGGGGCAGGCGGGGTCGTGGGTCACGGCGCCCTGCCGTCAGGCTCGGAAGGGGACGTACACCCAGTACTCGACGTCACCCTTGAGCCAGAAGCTGAGCTCGGCCATGGCCCCGTCGTGGCAGGTGAAGGTGAGATGGCCCGACCGGGAACCGGAGATGAACTCCTGCTCGGGGAAGTCGTGGCGTCGCAGCACCGTGTTGACGAGCTCGGTGAGCCGGCGCGGGTCGACGGTGACGAGCAGCACCCCGCGGGCGAAGTCGGGTCCGACCCGGACCACTGGCCGCGGGTCGAAACGGCTGCGAGGTGTGATGGCGGTGTCCTGGCGCGGCAGCCACAGGAGCGCGTCGAGATAGCCGTCGAGCATGGTGCGCAGGTCGTCGAGCAGCGGCTTGTACTCCTGGGCTGCCCGGGCGATCGCGGCGTGGTTCATCGTCGCTCCCTTCTGCGTTCCCGGGGATCACGGCTGAGCGGGCACGTGGTAGCTGTCGCCGAACCACATCTTGAACTCGGTCTCGGTGAGGTGCACCTCGCCGGGACAGTACGTGCCATCCTGGGCGTATCCGCCGTTCGGGCCCCAGGGGTTCTGGAGGACGATGTTCCCTGCGTCGTCGAATCCGGTCACCACGTATGCGTGGCCGTCGACCAGCCGGCGGCTCGGGTCGGTGTACCGGGGCTGATCGAAACCGGTGGTCCCGACCACGACAGCACCTGGGGGTTCGCCCTCGATCGTCGCGCGGATATCGTCGAACGACGCCGGATGTGACTCTCCCCGGGTCCCGAGGACATAGGCCGCCGCCTCGTCGAAGGTCTTGCCGTAGTCCGTGAACTCCGGTCCGAACTCGCTCGCGTACGCCTCTTCCATGACCGCGAGCCAGGTGGGACTGCCGCCATAGGCTTGCGCTCCTGAGGTCGGCAGGGTCGCCGGATCGACCTCGACCTCTCGGGGCTGGCCAGTCTCCGGGTCGTAGACGGTGACGAGGTAGCACTGCTTGTCCGGGTCCCACCTCATGTGGTCACGCACCCACTGCGGATCGACCTCGCTGATCCCCGTCAGCAGGGCCAGGGTGGCGCAATCCCCGTAGCCATCCTGCTGGTTGATGTCGGCCGTCAGCCGGATGGACTCGTCGTCCAGGTCGATGGGACCACGTTGGGGGGTCGGGATCTGCTCGGCTGCCAGCGCGGCGAGGGCGGCCGCATCGGCTTCGTCGACTGTATCGGCAGCGGTCAGGATGACACGCACCTGATAGGTGAGCATCCGTGCTTTGTGGATCAGCGCAGCCGCGGCGGCTGAGCCGGCGAGTGCGCCCGGGAACCCTCCGGCTAGCATGCCCACGAGGCTTCCGGAACGCGCCACCAGCATCAGGGACGCAGGGACCGTCACGGTCCCGTCATCCAGCAGGGTCATCTGCGCCGCCTCGATGGCTGACCGAGCAGTCATCAGGTTATTCTGCTGCGTCCCCATCCTGGAGTTGGTCTCCTGGAGGATGTCGGCACCGCGGTTCAGCAGGCTCACGTTCCCCTCGAGCAGGTCCGCCTCGTCCACGCAGGCCTGGGCCGCGTCCTGCGACGCGCTCTCCTTCCAGCTGCCGCGGATGGCGTCTGCCATGTGTCGTAGGTCGACCGCCCGCGTCTCGTCGTCGAGGGCCAAGGTGTAGAAGTCCTGCGCCACCGTCGCGTAGGGGCCGTGGTCGTATCCCTCCAGCTTGCTGACCGTCATCATGGGACCATCTCCGGCTCCGTCGGCTGCAGGGTCTCGGCGTTCGCCTCGTTGTCGGCCTCGACCCGCTCGTAGGCCGTCGCAGTGGCGTCCAGCCGGGACGCCACGTCGGCGACGTGGTCGCTGATCGCCTGGCGGTCGTCGCTGAGCTTGACCTTGACCCGGGACAGCTCGTCGCCGACCCGGAAGTCGGGGTTGGCCGGGCTGGTATCGGTCAGCACGGCGTTGGAGCCCCGGATCTGGTCGACGAGCCCGGTGAGGTCCTCGCTGATCCGGTGCAGCGCCGTGGGATTGACAGTGAAGTCCGTCATCACGCCTTCCTCGGTTGGGGGTGTCAGCGACCCTATGACAACCACGGGTCACTCTCTAGATGACTTCTCGATTCACTCCCGCAGCGACCTGGCGGCAGGATAGGGACGCAAAGAGATGGTTCAATCCTTTGCGTAAAGGATCGCCCCTTGTCATGGTGAGAACGCGCCAGGGCCAAGGGTCGAGCCGATGACGAGCCGAGCCGCGCGACGCGGGCGCATGCCCGTGCCCCCACCTGGAAGCACCCTGCGAGCGGGAACCGTCGCCGGTCTGGCGGGCAGACGAGGTGAGAGCTGTAGCGTCCCGGGACGCTGTCCGTGACCGCGTACGGGGTCAGGCGCGACCCAAGGCGTCGGGGGTGTCGGGGTCGTCGGCCCGTACCGCGTCGGTGGGCGCGGGGTCGGTGGGCAGGCCGGTTCGTGTCATGGCCTGCGACGGCGCGGGCAGGCGCAGCCCGAGCTCCTTCAGCTGGCGGTGCAGGTCGGCGATCACCGCCACCTGCTGGGCGATCATGCCACCGAGCGCGCCCGACAACGGGTCGGGGACCGAGGTGCCCGGGCTGGCCTCGGCGGGAGCGGCCGCGCCGGTGCTCTCGTCGGGGCTGGTGCCGGCGGACGTAGTGTCGGCGGACGTCGAGGTGGGTGCCGGCGTTGCCTGGTGCGTGGCCTCGTCGGTCGCCGCCAGCCCCCCGGTGGGCTCGCCCCCCACGGGGTCGGCGGCCGCTGGCTCGGTGTGGTCGCTCATGGTCTCCCTCGGGTCGGCGCAACGCGTCTCGGACCCACCCTACGAGCCTCGGCCTGCGTCGCGGCAACACCCAGCCGCGCGTACGGACCTGCCGTCGCGAGCGCCACGGGGGATACCGCCCCCCGGGGGCCCGCGACGGCGACCGGGGCGACCGTCACCCCACCCGCGAGGTGACCGGCCCGCGTACGTGACCAGGGCCCGGTTGGCCAGGGGACCCGTCATGGGCGGCGCAGGTCCGCAGCGTCGACGTCAGGCGGCGCTCGCCCCGGAGCGGCTGGTGTGGACGAGCTCGGCGATCTCCTGGGCGTCGCGGCTGGCGGAGCCGGCGACGAGGCGGCCCTGGCTCATGACGACGACGGCGTCGGCACGGGCCGCGGCCTCGACGTCGTGCGTCACCATGACCACGGTGGTGCCCTGACGCGACAGCTCCCCCAGCCAGTCCAGGACGCCGGCTGCCGCCTCGAGGTCGAGGGCGCCGGTGGGCTCGTCGGCGAAGACGAGCCGCGGGCTGGAGGCCATGACCCGGGCGACGGCGACGCGCTGGCGCTCACCGCCCGACAAGCGGTGCGGCTTGAGCCCCGCGCGCTGCGCCAGGCCCACCCGGGCGAGGGCGGCGACGGCGTCGTCGTGGCGCATCGGCGAGCCGGCCAGGCGCGAGGGCATGGCGACGTTCTCGGCCGCGGTCAGGGAGGCGATGAGGTTGTAGTCCTGGAAGACGAAGCCGACCTCGCGGGCCCGGAAGGCGGCGCGCTTGGCGGGGGTCAGTCGCGTGGTCACCGTGCCCAGGAGGGTCACCTCGCCGCCGGTGGGCTCGTCGAGGCCGGCCACGCAGTGCAGGAGGGTGGACTTGCCGGAGCCGGAGGCGCCGACGATCGCGGTGAAGCTGCCCGCGCGCAGGTCGAGGTCGACGCCGTCGAGGGCACGGACCTGGGCGTCGGCGCGACCGGGGACCTCGTACACCCGGGTCAGCCCGCGCACCTGGACGGCAGGAGTCTCGTGAGTGCTCATGCTGCAAACCTAGGAAGTGGCGGTCTCGCGCCACGAGCCTGCTGTCAGGACAGGTCGGGGTCGGGACAGCCCGACAGGGCCCGACCCCGTCGGGCCACCCCCACCGGCGGGTGTCGTGCTGCCGGGCTCGTGGCGCCTCGTCACCGCTTCCTAGCTGTACCCGGCCACGACGTTGGTGACACTCGCTGTTGACGAAAGGGAGGACCTCCGAGTGAGGTGTGGGTTGTCCACTCGCACGATCACTGGAGG
>JBHAES010000407.1:0-3714 GCA_041855725.1 Actinomycetota bacterium | reverse complement strand
CGAGGACCGGCGCAGCTGCCCCAGCTGCGGCGCGCCGGTGGGTCGCGGCGTCGACGGCGGCGAGGGCCGCCTCGAGGGGTTCTGCCCGCGGTGCCGCCGGCCGTACTCGTTCACCCCCAAGCTGCAGCCGGGGGACCTGGTGGCCGGCCAGTACGAGGTGAAGGGCTGCCTCGCCCACGGCGGCATGGGCTGGATCTACCTGGCCCGCGACAAGAACGTGTCCGACCGGTGGGTGGTGCTCAAGGGCCTGCTCAACCTCGGCGACGAGGACGCCCTCAAGGCCACCATCGCCGAGCAGCAGTTCCTCGCCCAGGTGGAGCACCCGCTCATCGTCGAGATCTACAACTTCGTCGAGCACGAGGGCGCCGGCTACATCGTGATGGAGTACGTGGGCGGCCGCTCGCTCAAGCAGTTCCTCAAGGAGCGCATGGCGGCCAACGGCGGCGCCTACGACCCGCTGCCGGTCGACTGGGCGATCGCGTTCATCCTCGAGGTGCTGCCCGCGTTCTCGTACCTTCACGACAAGCACCTGCTCTACTGCGACTTCAAGCCCGACAACGTCATCCAGGTCGACGACTCGATCAAGCTCATCGACCTGGGCGGGGTGCGGCGCATGGACGACGACGAGTCGGCGATCTACGGCACGGTCGGCTACCAGGCGCCCGAGGTCGCCACCCTCGGCGCGTCGGTGGCCTCCGACATCTACACGATCGGGCGCACCCTGCTCGTGCTGAGCTCCGAGTTCCGCGGCTACCAGACCACGTACGAGTTCTCGCTCCCCTCGGTCGACCAGACGCCGCTGTTCGCGCGGCACGACTCGCTGTACCGGCTGCTGCTGAAGTGCTGCGCCCCCGACCCGGCCGACCGGTTCGTGTCGGCCGACGAGCTGCGGGTGCAGCTGCTCGGCGTGCTGCGCGAGGTGGTGGGGGCGAAGTCGAGCGGCACCGCGCAGACCTCGGCGATGTCGATGCTCTTCGAGCCGCCGTCGGTCACCAGCGACACCTTCGACTGGCACCAGCTGCCGCGGCTGCGCCCCGACGCCACCGACCCGCAGGCCGCGTGGCTGTCGACCGTCGACCTGCCCGACCCGGTGCAGCGGCTGTCGGCGCTCGACACCGCGCCGCAGGCCTCCACCGAGGTGCTTCTCGCCAAGTGCCACGCGGCGCTGGAGATGGGCAACCAGCGGCTGCTCAAGCAGTACGTCAACGAGATCCTGGCCGCCGACCCGTGGGAGTGGCGGGCGGTGTGGATGGCCGGCATGGGCTCCCTCATCGCCGGCGACTGGCGCACCGCCCAGTCGAGCTTCAACGCGGTCTACGGCCAGGTGCCCGGCGAGCTGGCCCCGAAGCTGGCGCTGGCGGTGGCGTGCGAGAAGGGCGGCGAGCCGGCGGTGGCCGAGAACCTGTTCCTGATCTGCGCCTCGACCGACTCGAACTACGTGACACCGGCGGCGTTCGGCCTGGCCCGGCTGCGGTCGCTGCGCAAGGACGTGCAGGGCACCCTCGACGCGCTCGACATGATCCCGTCGACGAGCCGCGGCTACCTGGAGTCGAGACGGCTCAAGGCCGAGCACCTGCTGTCGTTCGGCACGGGCCTGCCCGACCTGCAGCGGGCCCTCACCTCCACCCACTCGGCGCGGCTCGACCCGCTCACCCAGGCGCGGCTGGACGTGTCGATCTACGAGCGGGCGCTGGCCGAGGTGACCGCCAAGGGGGCGCAGGGGTCGGTCACGATCGGCGACGTGCCGGCCACCAAGATCGCCCTCACCGACCGGCTCGAGCGGGCCTACCGCGAGCAGGCCGCCCTCGAACCCGACCCCGCCGTGCGCGTCGAGCTCGTCGACCGCGCCAACCAGACCCGCCGATGGAGCCTGCTGTGACCCAGAACCCGCCTGACGGCCCCACGCCCGCCCCCGCGCCCGGGCCGGTCCCCGAGCCCTCCGACGTGCGTGCCGGCGACGTCGTCGCCGACGGTGTCGGCAGCCGCTTCGCTGCCCCACCGCCGCCGGGGGCCAGCGGAGGCTTCCCCGGCCGGCCCGTCGACGCCCCGGCGGCCCCGGGCACGCCCCGCCCGCCGGAGAGCGAGATCCCGACCTCGCGCACCGAGCGCGCCCCCTCCGCCCCACCGGCCGAGACCCGCTCCGAGGCCGTCGCCGGCGCCACGCCGTACGAGCCCGCGAGCCCGACACCGTACGAGCCCGAGGCTGGTCCGACGCCGTACGAGCCCGTGCCGCCGGCCGCCGAGGTCGACACGTACGAGGGGTACCCGTCGGCGTCCGAGACGCCGCCGGACGCGGCGGTGCCGCCGGCCACGCCACCACGTCCGGCGCCGATCCCCGCCAGTCCCGCCTCGCCGCGGCGCGGGTGGACCAGGTTCCTGCCCGACCGGCTGGCCGGCTGGATCAACCGGGACCAGGACGATGACGACGACGATGCGTACCAGGCGCCGGGGGCCGAGTGGCGGCCGAGCGCCGACGCGCCCGCACCGGGGGTGAGCGCCCCCGACCCGCTGCTGACGTACGACGCGCCGGGCGTCGAGTGGACCCCGGGCGGGGAGCTGCCCACCGGCGAGATGTGCCCGGTGTGCGGCACGGAGTACCCGCCCGAGGCGGCGCCCGACGCGCGGTGCGCCACGTGCGACGCCGAGCGGCCGAGCATGGGCATGCCGCCAGGACTGGTGCGGGCCGGCGCGCAGGTGCTCGACCCCGACGCCACCTTGCACCCGCGCCGCCCGTGCGCGGCGTGCGGCGGCGAGGTGGACGTCGACGGCTACTGCACCGTCTGCGGGACGAAGGCCGAGAGCGAGCGCGACCACTTCCGCGAGGAGCCGGCCCGCTGGGTCGCCGGCGTGTGCGACCGCGGGATCCGCCACCACCGCAACGAGGACGCCATGGCGCTGGCGGCGAGCCAGGAGCCGGGGAGCCGGGGGGTGCTGGTCGTCTGCGACGGGGTGTCGACCTCGGTGGACTCCGACGTGGCGTCCCTCGCCGGGGCGCAGGCGGCCCGCGACCTGCTGTGGGGCAACCAGCCCAAGGGTGTCGGCACGGAGCAGAGCCGGTCGGCCGCGATGGCCCAGGCGCTGCGCGAGGCCTGCCAGGCGGCGAACCGGGCGGTCATCGACAAGACCGCCCTCGACAGCACCAACGCCGCCTCCGCCACGTTCGCCGCCGCCGTGGTCTCCGACGGACGCGTCTTCTACGCCAACCTCGGCGACTCGCGCGTCTACTGGCTGCCCGACGCCGGCGAGGGCGTGCAGCTGTCGGTCGACGACTCGGTGGCGCAGGTGCGCATCGACGCCGGTGTGCCGCGCGAGCAGGCCGAGAACGGTCCCGGCGCCCACGCCATCACCAAGTGGCTGGGCCGGGACTCGGCCGACACCGAGCCGCGGGTCGGCGAGCTGGCGCCCCAGGGGAGCGGGTGGGTGCTCGCCTGCTCCGACGGGCTGTGGAACTATGCCTCGTCGCCGACCGACGCCAAGGCGGTGCTGACCTCCGCGCTGACGGTGGAGCCGCAGCCGGCCAGCCTCGTCGACGTGGCCGAGCGGATGGTCCGCTGGGCCAACGCCCAGGGCGGGCGCGACAACGTCACCGTGTCGCTGGCCCGCATCGGCGACCTCGACATGCTCGCGCCGCCCCCGCCGGAGGCCCAGGTGCCGGACGAGGGGCCCGGCGAGGCGTCGGCGGGCGCCGACGCACCGGGGGCGGGCGAGGCCCTG
>JBHAES010000406.1:0-7037 GCA_041855725.1 Actinomycetota bacterium | reverse complement strand
TTCACCAGCGCGGCGAACGCGGTGGGGTCGGTGACGGCCAGGTCGGCGAGGATCTTGCGGTCGACCTCGACGCCGGCAGCCTTGAGCCCGGAGATGAACCGGTTGTAGGTCATGCCCTCCGCGCGGGCGGCGGCGTTGATGCGCTGGATCCACAGGGAGCGGAAGTCGCCCTTGCGGTCGCGACGGTCGCGGTAGGCGTAGCCGAGGGAGTGGATGACCTGCTCCTTGGCCTTGCGGTAGAGCCGGGACCGCTGCCCGCGGTAGCCGGAGGCGAGCTCGAGGACCTCGCGGCGCTTCTTCTGCGCGTTCACTGCGCGCTTCACGCGTGCCATGTCTGTTACTCCTGAGTGTCGGTTCGGGTGCGTGTGGTCACAGGCCCAGCAGGCGCTTCATCTTGCGCACGTCGCCGGTGTTGGCGAGCTCGGCGTCGGGCATGAGGCGCCGGGTGCGGCGGCTCGACTTGTGCTCGTTCAGGTGGCGCTTGCCGGCCTGGCGGTGCACGAGCTTGCCGGTGCCGGTCACCTTGAACCGCTTCTTCGCACCGGAGTGCTTCTTCATCTTCGGCATGGTTGCTCCTAGCTGTCGGGTCTGGGGTGGTCGGGTCGTGGGGGCGTCAGCCGAGGTCGACGTCGGGGTCGAGGTTGTCGGCCGGGCCGCGGCGCTTCTTGGTGGCGCCGCTGGCGGCGTGGGCCGCGCGGGTCTCGGCGAGGTGACGCTGCTCGGCCTCGTGGTCGGCGGCACGCTCGGCGGCGCGGCGGTCCTTCTCGGCCTTCTGCTCAACACGGGCGTCGGCCTTCTTGCGGGTAGGCGCGAGCACCATGAGCATGTTGCGACCGTCCTGCCGGGGCGCCGACTCGACGGTGCCGTCCTCGGCGACGTCGTCGGCCAGCCGCTTGAGCAGGTTGAACCCGAGCTCAGGGCGGCTCTGCTCGCGGCCGCGGAACATGATCGTGATCTTGACCTTGTCGCCGGCCTTGAGGAAGCGCACGACGTGACCCTTCTTGGTCTCGTAGTCGTGGCTGTCGATCTTGGGGCGGAGCTTCATCTCCTTGATCACGGTGTTGGACTGGTTGCGGCGGCTCTCGCGTGCCTTCTGCGCGTTCTCGTACTTGAACTTGCCGTAGTCCATGAGCTTGCACACCGGCGGGCGCGCCTGGGGCGCCACCTCCACCAGGTCGAGGTCGGCCTCGACGGCGAGTCGAAGCGCGTCCTCGATGCGTACGATGCCGACCTGCTCACCGGCAGGCCCGACGAGCCGCACCTCGGAGCTCCGGATGCGGTCGTTGATGCGCGGTTCTACGCTGATGATTCCTCCTGGTCTCGTGATGGTCGCAACGACGAAGGCCCCCGCAGGATGCGGAGGCCTGAGACCAGGGACGGCGCGCGGACGAGCCGCGGGCGACGCCCGCCGATGGTGACCCGCCGGCACCGAGCCGGGTCGGGTGGGAGGTCAGGCCCCCACTTCGTGCGTTGGTCCTCGCCGGACCGACTGGCCCATGCTACCCGACGCGCCCCCCGATCCCAAGCGCGGCGGGGAGTCGGCGTCGGACGGCCAGCCAGCCGAAGCCGCCGCCGTCGAGGGCCACCAGGCGCCTGCCCGCAGCGAGCTCGCGCACCAGGTCGGACTCGACGACGAACGGCACGGGTCCGGCCACGTCGACCAGCAGGGCGTCGGCGCCGGCCTCGATGACGGTGGCGCACACGTCGTCGAGGGTGCCGGGCACGGGCCGGGCACGCGGCTCCCACGCCACGAGCGCGTCGAGACCGGTGAACGCGAGCAGCGCACGACGGCCGTCGGCGGCCTGCACCGAGACCACGGCGAGCTCGGCGTGCCGGTCGGGGTCGGGGCCGTCGGCCGAGTCGTCACCGGTGGCGACGACCGGCACCAGCAGCCGGGCGCCGCCGAGCGCCACGAGCGCGGCGAGGTAGGTGGCGGCGTCGCCGTCGACCACGGCGGCCAGCGCGTCCCGTACGGCGGGATCGGGTTCGCCCTGGTCGCCGGCGAAGGCGGCGCTGACGGTCCCGAGGGTGCTCACCGGGCCAACCTACCGGTGCCAGGCCGGCGGGGCCGGGCGGCGGTCAGGAGCCGGCAGGGCGGGGGTGGGCACGTCGGCCTCGGGCAGATTCTCGTCCGAACGGGCCGGTCGACGGGTTCCCCGCGTGGCTCAGGCCTCAGGGACCACGAGGTCGAAGTACGCGTCGGGGGTCACGTCGGGGTCGGGGCCGCCGCGCACGCCGGTGTCGAGCGCGTCGAGGCGTGCCAGCTCGTCGGCGGCCAGCTCGAACCCGAAGACGTCGAAGTTCTCGGCGATACGGGTGGGGTTGGTCGACTTGGGGATGGCGCAGCGCCCCTGCTGCAGGTGCCAGCGCAGCATGACCTGGGCCGGTGAGCGGCCGTGGGCGGCGGCGATCTCGCCGATGGTGGGGTCGGCCAGGACGCTGCGACGGCCGTCACCGCCCCAGCCGGGGTAGAACGTGATCCCACCGATCGGTGACCAGGCCTGGGTGACGATGCCGTGCGCGGCGTCGGCCGCCTGCACCGCCGGCTGCGTGAAGTAGGGGTGGAGCTCGACCTGGTTGACGGCCGGTACCACCTCGGTCTCGGCCAGCAGCCGCTCCAGGTGGGCCGGCATGAAGTTGGAGACGCCGATCGCCCGCACCCGCCCGTCGGCCAGCAAGGCCTCGAGGGCACGGTAGGCGGCGAGGGTGAGCTCGAAACGGTCAGGCACCGGCTGGTGCAGGATCAGCAGGTCGATCACGTCGACGCCGAGCTTGCCCGACGCCTTGTCGAACGCGTGCCGGGTCTCGTCGTGACCGTAGTCACAGACCCACACCTTCGTCTCGACGAACACGTCCGCGCGGTCGAGGCCCGAGCGGCGGATCCCCTCCCCCACCTCGCGCTCGTTGCCGTACGCGGCCGCGGTGTCGACCAGGCGGTAGCCCGTGCGCAGCGCCGCCTCGACCGCAGCAGCGGTCTCGTCGGGCGGGCTCTGGAAGACGCCGAGCCCGAGGGCCGGCATGGTGACGCCGTTGTTCAGGGTGAGATCGGGGGTCATGCGCCGAGCATAGGCCGTACCGCCCGCGTCCTGACAGGCACCGGGAGTACCTGGCGCGCCGCACGCACCGGCCGCAGCCCGGGGAGCGGGCCTGTGCGCCGTACGCACGACGGAGCGGCTGGGCCCCGCCCGCGAGCGACGGCCCCGGTCGGACGGCGCCCCGTAGCCGGTCGCGAAGCCCACAGGCTCGCGACCAGGGCGGCACAGCGGGAGCACAGCCACGGTGGCGAGGGTGGGTGCACCACCTGGACCACGAGAACGAGAACAAGGACCTGTCATGAACCGCATCACCCGCTTCGTCGCCTCCGGCCTGGCCGCGCTGGCGCTCGGCATCGGCCTGTCGGCGTGCACCACCGCGACGACCGGCTCGCTCACGACGGGGACCACCACGGTGGCCTCGTCGGTCGACACCCACTACGACTCCGCCGACCTCACGTGGGACGCCTCGCAGGAGGTCGCCGTGACCCTGGCCGACGGCGCCTCGACCGGGGGTACGGGGGTGAGCGTGTCGGGCGACACCGTGACCATCACCGCGGCCGGCGTCTACCGCGTGTCGGGGAGCCTCTCCGACGGCCGGCTGGTCGTGTCGGCGCCCGACGACGCGACCGTCGTGCTGGTGCTCGACGGCGTCACCGTGTCGAGCTCGAGCGGGCCGGCGATCGCGGTCACCGCCGCCGACGAGGTGACCGTCGTGCTCGCCGACGGCACGAGCAGCACGGTCTCTGACGGCACCGGCTACACGGTCGCCGACGACGCCACCCCGGTCGCCGCCATCGCCTCGGCGTCCGACCTCACGATCGCCGGCGACGGGTCGCTGACCGTGACCGGCAGCACCAACGACGGCATCAACAGCTCCGACGGCCTGGTCATCGCCTCGGGCACCGTCACGGTGAGCGCGACCGACGACGGGGTGCGGGGCAAGGACTTCGTCGACGTGCTGGCCGGCACGGTGACGGTCACCGCGGGCGGGGACGCCCTCGTCTGCGACAACGTCGACGACGCCGACCGCGGGTGGGTGCGGCTCGCCGGGGGCCGGCTGACGCTGGCCGCGGGCAGCGACGGGATCGACGCCGCCCAGGTCGTCGAGCTCGCCGGCGGGGAGCTGACCGTCACCCGCTCCGCCGAAGGCATCGAGGCGCCGAACGTGACGGTCTCGCAGGGCACGGTGGCGATCACCGCCACCGACGACGCCGTCAACGCCACCACCGGCACCACGACCGGCGGCACCGAGCAGGACGACGGCTCCCTGGTGAGCGTGACGGGCGGCACCGTGACGCTGTCGGCCGGAGCCGACGGGATCGACTCCAACGGCGGCGTGAGCCTCACGGGCGGCACCGTCACCATCACGAGCGCGACCGGCGGCAGCGGCAACAACGCCGTCGACGCCAACGGCACCGTGACGCTCGACGGGGCCACGGTCACCGTCAACGGCACCGCGATCACCTCGGCCAGCCAGCTCGGCTCGAAGCGCTGAGACCTCCGGCCCGGGCCGGCCGCCTCGTGCGGCCGGCCCGGCGCGCTCCTGCGGCCCCGGTCAGCGACCGGTGCGGGCGGCGGGCGTACGCGCCGTCGCTGGACTGGATGTGGTGGTCGCGCCTCGAGCAGCACGCACGGCCACGGGTCGCCCTCGCGGTAGCGGATGCCGGCGACCGCATCCCACGGCAGGTGGTGGCGGCGCGACGCGTTACGGAAGGTGAGACCTGACGCGTCCGCGCGGACGGGACAGACGGCGACCGACAGCACGATGGTGTCGCTGACGAGCAGGAAGAACGCGAGGGGTCCACGGCTGGAACCCCGACAGCAGCCGCCGCGTCTCGGCGTCCAGGGCGAGGTAGCCGACCACGGTCGCGAGCGACACGGTCGGCAGCCGGGGTCAGGTGGCGAGCTCGCGGACGTCGCTCACAGGCGGCACGCGGCGATGTCGGTGACGAGGATGGCGCGGGCGCCGGCCTCCCACAGCCGGTCCATGAGCGTCTGGGCCTGCGCCCGCGGGACCATCGAGCGCACCGCCGACCAGCCCTCCTTCGCCAGCGGCGACACCGTCGGACCCTCCCGGCCCGGGGCGACGGCGACGGCGGCGGCCAGGTCGGCGTCGGCGATGTCGTAGTCGACGAGCACGTAGTCACGGGCCACGATCACGCCCTGCAGGCGGCGCAGCAGCTGCTGGTAGCCGGGGGCGTCGGCGGGCTGCGGACGCCGGACGAGGATCGCCTCGGACTCCAAGATGGGCTCCCCGAACACCTCGAGCCCGGCCCGGCGCAGGGTGGTGCCCGTCTCGACGACGTCGGCGATGGCGTCGGCGACCCCGAGCCGGATCGCGCTCTCGACCGCCCCGTCGAGCGGGATGAGCCGCGCCTCGACGCCGTGACGCTCCAGGTAGCCCCGCAGCAGGCCCGGGTACGAGGTGGCGATGCGCCGCCCCGTGAGGTCGGCCAGGCCCATGCCGGCACCGCCGGGGGCGGCGAAGCGGAACTTGGTGCCGCCGAAGCCGAGCGGCAGCACCTCCTCGGCCACCGCGCCCGAGTCGAGCAGCATGTCGCGCCCGGTGATGCCCACGTCGAGGGTGCCCTCCCCCACGTAGACAGCGATGTCGCGGGGCCGCAGGTAGTAGAACTCGACGCCGTTGGCGTCCTCGACGAGCACGAGGTCCTTGGGGTCCCACCGTTGCCGGTAGCCGGCCTCCTTGAGCATCCTCGCCGAGGCCTCGGCGAGGACCCCCTTGTTGGGGACGGCGATCTTGAGCAGGGTCGAGTCGGTCACGGGGCCACGCTACCGACGCCGGGCAGCGACCCGTGACCACGCCGACGGGCGCGGACGCTGGCCTGCGGCCCCGCCCCGGCCGGGTGCTCGTACGGTCACCGCCGTCGGCTCGGCCCCCGTCCGCGCGCCGCGTGCCACCCGTACGGGGGCGCGGGTTGCGTCGGCCTCCCGGACCGCTCGGCCCGGTGGCCGCTCAGGTCACAGGTGCCGGTAGACGTCGTCGAGGTCGAGGCCGGTGGCGAGCATGAGCACCTGCAGGTGGTAGAGCAGCTGGCTGATCTCCTCGGCGGTCCGCTCGGGGCCCTCGTGCTCAGCGGCCAGCCACACCTCGGCGGCCTCCTCGACGACCTTCTTGCCGATCTCGTGCACCCCGGCGTCGAGCCGGCGCACCGTGCCCGACCCCTCGGGCCGCTCGCTGGCGGTGCGCCGCAGCTGCTCCCACAGCTGCTCGAACGTCTTCCCTCCGGCTCTCGGCGACTCGGCGGTGCTCACGCGTCACCCTCCTCACCCGAGACGGCCTCGCCGGCGACAGGCTGCGCGTCGACGGGGCCGAGCTCCCCCTGGCGGGCCATGCCCACCAGCTCGCCGATCCGGCCGCCGACGAGCCCCAGGCCGGCGTACGACTCGAGGCGGCTGCGGGTGTCGGCGATGTCGAGGTTGCGCATCGTCAGCTGACCGATGCGGTCGGTCGGCCCGAAAGCGGCGTCGGCCACCCGTTCCATCGACAGCTTCTCGGGGTGGTACGAGAACCCGGGGCCGGCGGTGTCGAGGATCGAGTAGTCCTCGCCGCGGCGCAGCCGGACGGTGACCTCGCCGGTGACGGCGGAGGCGACCCACCGCTGCAGCGACTCACGGAGCATGAGCGACTGCGGGTCGAGCCAGCGACCCTCGTACATGAGGCGGCCGAGCCGGCGGCCCTCGTTGTGGTAGGCGGCGATGGTGTCCTCGTTGTGGATGGCGGTGACGAGCCGCTCGTAGGCGATGTAGAGCAGCGCCATGCCCGGCGCCTCGTAGATGCCGCGCGACTTGGCCTCGATGATGCGGTTCTCGATCTGATCGCTCATGCCGAGGCCGTGGCGCCCGCCGATCGCGTTGGCCTCGCGCACCAGGTCGACGGGGCTGGCGAACGTGCGGCCGTCGATCTCGGTGGGCCAGCCGTTCTCGAACGCGACGGTGACGGTCTCGGGCACGATCTCGACCGACTCGTCCCAGAACCGGACC
>JBHAES010000405.1:0-2667 GCA_041855725.1 Actinomycetota bacterium | reverse complement strand
CCTCGTACGGGACGTGGGCCGCGGCCCCGTCGTGGGAGGTGCCGAGCAGCGCTCCGCCGTACGCCGACCCGCCCGCCCAGCGGCCCGAGAGCGAGCCTCCTACCCCCAGGTGACGAGGCGCCTCGGCGGCTATAAGGTGGGCCTCAACGGGCCATCGACCAGGGGAACACCGGTGCAAGTCCGGGACTGACCCGCAACCGTGACGAGTTCGCTCGGAGTCGGAGCACCTGACGATGGTCCGGCTCACGACCCACCCGTCGAGGTCCGCGGGTACGAGCCGAGGGGGCCACCCCCACGCACGTGCCGGGACGCTGGAAGGAACCGACACAGCGATGTCCCGTAGCCCCATCCGTCTTCTGGTCGCGCTCCTGGCGACCGCCGTCGCACTCGTCTGGGCGCTGCCCGGACGGTCCGCCGCCGTACCGCTCGACGCCACCGCGTCGGGGAAGGCGGCCACCTACCTGGTCGGCAGGCTCAAGTCCGACGCCGCCGGCAAGTACCTGGAGTCGCTCGACTCCTTCAGCAACACGCTGGAGCCCAGCGCCTCGTTCACCGCCGACGGGGTGCTCGCCCTGGTCGCCACCGGCGGGCACGCCGCCGACGTCGCGGCCATGGACGCCTGGCTCAAGACCCAGGCCAGCGGTTACGCCACCTCCGGCGGCGCCGCCGGCAAGCTCGCCCTGGCGGCCGTCGCGGCCGGCTCCGACCCTCGCTCGTACGGCGGGGTCGACCTGATCGCCAAGGTGCTCTCGTCGGCCCAGGCCGACGGGTCGCTGGCGGCCTGGGGGCCCGACGCCTTCACGCAGTCCCTGGGCGTGCTCGCGCTCGCCCGCAGCGGCACCGCGGTCCCGGCGTCGGTCGCGTCGTACCTGGTCGGCATGCAGGCCGCCGACGGCAGCTACGGCTACAAGGACTACCAGAGCGGCGCCTACGTGGCCGACCCTGACTCCACCGCCATCGCGCTGCAGGCGCTCGCCGCCCTCGCCGGCTCCGACGCCGACGCCAAGGCCGCGGCCGTGAAGGCGCGCGGCTGGCTGGTCGCCAACCGCACCGCGCAGGGCTACTGGCAGGCCTACTCGCCGGTGAACTCCACCGGCTACGCGGGCATCGCCCTCATGCTCGTGGGCGACGACGTGTCCGCGTCGGCGAGCTGGATGCTCACCCAGCAGCGCAGCGACGGCGGCCTGCCCGCCACCCTCGGCGGCACCGACTCGGACGTGCTCGCCACCGTCCAGGGCGTGCTCCTGCTCGCCGGCGAGTCCCTGCTCTCCGTCGGTCCCGGCGGCGTCGACCGGGTGAGCCTCACGCAGTCGTCGACGACCCCGAGCAGCCCGGCCACCAGCGCGACCCCCAGCGCCACCGCGCCGAGCAGCACCGCTCCGAGCAGCACGGCGCCCAGCGCCACCGCCCCGACCAGCACCGCCCCGAGCGCCACGGCCTCGGCGACCAGCACGGGCGGCACGGTGACCGTGCCCACGATCACCCTCAGCAGCACCTCGCTCGCCAAGGGTCAGCGGCTGGTCGTCACCGGGCGCGGCTTCACCGGGGCCGTCACGGGCACCGTGAAGTCCGACCCGATCGACCTCGGCACCCGCACCGTCGACGCCAACGGCACGGTCGTGTTCTCGTTCTCCACCGCGTCGCTCGCGGTCGGCACCCACACCGTCACCCTGGCCTCGTCCGACGGGGCCGTCGTGACGGCCACCTTCACCGTGACGGCTGCGGCCGCGACCCTGTCGAGCACCGGTTCCGACGTGTCGCTGCCCCTCACCACGGCGGCCCTCCTCGCGCTCGTGCTGGGCGCCGGACTCGTCGTGGCAGGACGTCGGCGGGCGCAGTGAGCCGCCTCGTCCGCCTCGCGGCGGCGCTGCTGCTCGCCTGCTCCGGGCTCCTCGCGTTCCCGGAGCGGGCGGCGGCAGCCGACTTCCACGCGTGCGTCGACGCCGGCAACGTGTGGGTGGTCATCAACTTCAAGGGCTCGATCAGCACCGGCTGCGCCGTGTCGCCCAGCAACGGGGCCAACGCCCTCAAGCAGGTGGCGACGATCGAGACCGCGAAGGGCATGGTGAGCCGCATCAACGGCAACCCCGCCACGATCCATCCCGACCCGTACATCTACTGGAACTACTTCCACAAGGACCCCGCCGGGTCCGGCTGGGGGCCGTGGGTGTACTCCGACCTCGGCGCCGGCTCGTACGTGCCCAAGAAGGGCAGCATCGAGGGGTGGACGTACGGGGCGACCGGCACCCAGATGGGATGGTCGCCGCCGGCGCGTCCGGCAGCACCGGTGACCACCCAGCCCGCGCCGCAGCCCGGGGCCACCACCACGGCTGGCCGGGCGACGGCCCGGACGAGGACGACGGCGCCGGGCCAGGCCACGACCGCCCCGGCCGCCACCGCGCCCACCACGGCCGCGCCGACCACGGCCGAGCCGACCACCGCCCCGGCCACCGAGGCGACGCCGACGGCGTCGGCATGGCGGAGTGGCTGCGGGAACGGGGCGTCGAGAAGCTGGATGTCGTGGGGATCGCCACCGACCACTGTGTGCGCGCCACCACCCTCGACGGGCTGCGCGAGGGTTTCGAGGTCCGCGTCCTCACCGACCTGTGCGCCCCCGTCGACGAGGAGCGCGGCGCCGCCACGTTGCAGGAGCTCGTCTCCGCCGGT
>JBHAES010000404.1:0-3654 GCA_041855725.1 Actinomycetota bacterium | reverse complement strand
GCAGCCACAGCACGAACGCCTCGTCGGCGTCGGAGGAGTACATGCCCAGCAGGTCGCGGCCCAGGTCGTGCCAGTCACCCTGGGTCATCTCGCCGCTGAAGCCGTTCAGCCAGGCCAGCTCGTAGCGACCCAGCCCCTTGCCGAGCCGGTCGACCACCTCGTCGTGGTGGCGGAACTGGCGTGGCCGCAGCACCGGGTGCTCGGCCCGCAGCCGCAGCAGCGTGCGCGCGACCTCGGTCACGTCGTCCCAGTCGCGTGACGCCGCCCAGTCGACCCACGAGATGGGCCCGTCCTGGCAGTAGGCGTTGTTGTTGCCCAGCTGCGTACGACCGAACTCGTCGCCGGCGGTCAGCATCGGCACCCCGTGCGACAGCAGCAGGGTGGCGAGCAGGTTCTTCACCTGTCGGCGCCGCAACGCGTTGACGGCCGGGTCGTCGGTCTCACCCTCGACGCCGCAGTTCCACGACCGGTTGTCGTCGGTGCCGTCACGGTTGTTCTCGCGGTTGGCGTCGTTGTGCTTGCGGTCGTAGGTGACGAGGTCGCGCATCGTGAAGCCGTCGTGGGCGGTGATGAAGTTCACCGACGCGGTGACGGGGCGGCCGTGGTCGTACAGGTCGGGGGACCCCGACAGCCGGGTGGCGAGCTCTTGCACCCCCGAGTTGTAGCCTCGCCAGTAGTCGCGGGCGTAGCCGCGGAACCGGTCGTTCCACTCGCTCCACCCGGGCCCCCACGAGCCGACCTGGTAGCCGTACGGGCCGATGTCCCACGGCTCGGCGATGAGCTTGACGTCGGCCAGCACCGGGTCGTCCAGCATGGCCCGCTTGAGCGGGTGGTCCTGGTCGACGTGGTGGTCCTCGTTGCGGATCAGCGTGGTGGCGAGGTCGAACCGGAACCCGTCGACCCCCATCTCGGTGACCCAGTAGCGCAGCGAGTCCAGGATGAGCCGCTGCACGCCGGGCTGGCCGGTGGCGAACGAGTTGCCGCAGCCCGTGACGTCGTAGTCGTTGCGGTTGTCGTCGGTGAGCCGGTAGTAGCCGCCGTGGTCGATGCCCCGGAACGCCAGGGTCGGGCCCTCGTGGCCGCCCTCGCCGGTGTGGTTGTAGACCACGTCGAGGAGCACCTCGATGCCGGCCTCGTGCAGCGCCGAGACCATCTCCTTGAACTCCTGCACCTGCTCACCGAGGGTGCCGACCGAGCAGTACGAGGCGTGCGGCGCGAAGAACCCGAGCGAGTTGTAGCCCCAGTAGTTGACCAGCCCGGCGCCCACGACGAACGGCTCGGACACGAAGTGGTGCACCGGCAGCAGCTGCACCGCGGTGACCCCCGTGCTGACGAGGTGGTCGATCACGGCCGGGTAGGCGAGGCCGGCGTACGTGCCCCGCTGGTGCTCCGGCACCTGCGGGTGGTTGCGGGTGAAGCCCTTCACGTGGGTCTCGTAGAGCACGCACTCCTCGAGGGGGCGGCGGCGGGCGATCGGGGTGGGCGGCGGGGTCGGCGCTACCACCACCGACAGGGGCACGGCGCGGAACGAGTCGGTCGGGTCCGGCAGGTAGTTGGAGTCGGGGGCGTGGTCGGTGATCGGGCCGTGGTAGTCGACGCCGCCGGTGATGGCGTACGCGTACGGGTCGAGCAGCAGCTTGGCCGGGTTGAACCGGAGGCCCTCGGGCGGGCCCCACGCGCCGTGCACCCGGTAGCCGTAGGTGGTGCGCGGGCCGACCCCTCCCACCTCGACGGTCCAGACCCCGTCGTCGCCGGGGGTCATCTCGATGTTGGTCTGGGTGCGGTCGGTCGCCACCAGGGCCAGCTCGACCCGCGCGGCCCTGGGGGCCCACAACGCGAACGAGGTGCCGTCGGCGTGGGGGTGCGCACCGAGCCGGGCCGTCGGCCCGGGTGCCGGGAGACGTGGCTGGCTCACGTGGTCCTCACTGTGCAAGCTCGATCTTCACGTGCTGGTTCCTTGTGTGCACAGGAGACTACTCCTTCCCTGGCGTCCTGCTGGGGTCCTGTTGCATCCACCGCTGGATGCTTGCCACGACCCCGGGCCGCACGACTCGACGATGCCTCAGCTGCTCCATGAGAACACGGGTTCCGGCTGGGTGAGGTCGACCGTGCCCCTCGCGCCGTTCGTCCGGATGTCGAGCGGCTGGGCGCCCGGGGTCACGGTGAGGCGCACCACGAGGTTCGTCTGCACCTCGGCCCTGGTGAGGTTGGTGCCGACGGTGACGCGCAGGTCGGCGGTGGGGTCGCCCACGATCTCCCACGTGGCGGCCTGCGGGTCGGCGTTGGTGCCGGTGGGCGGGGTGTAGCGGAACGGGCAGCCCGCGGGGGCGAACGACTTCACCTGCGCGCACGCCGCCAGCGACTCCCGCGCCCCCTGCTTGACCTGCTCGAGGCCGTCACGGGTGAGCGTGGGGGTGAGCGCCGACACGTTCCCCGTGTCGTCGAGGCGGCTCACCACGAGCGAGCCGTCGCCGTAGGTGAGCAGGGGCGAGGTGCTCGTCACCGGGTAGGAGCCGGGCAGGAGCAGCAGCTTCGTACCGGTGACCTGCTGCCCGGCGACCGACACGGTGACCCCCTGCCGCTGCAACGGGGACAGGTCGACGCCGCCGCTGTTGAGGGGGGTGATGATCTTGAAGCCGTTGCCGACCGCGGTCACCGACACCCGGTCGGTGGCCTGCACGCCGCCGATGCGGAAGGTCACGTCGACCACGGTCGAGCTCGTGGCGGGCACCGACAGGTCGGTGATGGGGGCCCTCGCCTGCGCAGCGCGCAGCACCTCGTCGGTGATGAGCGGGGCGTCGGCCGGTGGGCTGGCCAGCTGGGCGAGGGCGGCCCGGGCGTCGGCCCTCATGATGGCGGTGTAGAACGACTTCACGGTCTCGCTGGGTCCGGTGTCGCGCTGCCCGCCCGCCCGGACGAGGAGCAGCCCGCTGGCCACCCCCAGCACGATCCCGGCCAGCGCGGCGGTGGCGAAGTAGACCCAGGCCGGGCGTTGCCGAGGGAGCGCCCGGCGCGGCCCGAGCGAGCCCTGGACCCCGCTCCCGAGACCGCTGCCGACCCCGCTCCCGAGACCGCTGCCGACCCCGCTCCCGAGACCGCTGCCGACCCCGCTCCCGAGACCGCTGCCGATCCCGCTCCCGGCATCGCTGACAAGGGACTGCGGGGACGCCAGGGCCGATGGCACGGTCGACTCCGTACCGCCCACGGCCATCCCCCTCCACTATTCGTCTTGCCAGCCAGCAAGCCTAGCGGAGGAGCCCAAGCCGACCACCCCCGCGTACGATGCCGAGGTGACCACGATCCCCACCTCCGGCCTGGGTTCCTGGCCGGGTGCCGACGTCGACGAGGCCGTGCGCCAGGTGCTCGACCTCGTCGACGTGCCGTACGTGCCCGAGCTGCCCGCCCGGGGGCCCGGCGCCGACCTGGTCGGCCGGGCGCTGGGCCTGGTCGACGGCCTGTCGTTCGAGCGCTCGGTCTCGTCGTGGCGGGTGACCGACCGGCCGGGCGCCGAGCAGCGCCGGGCCCGGGCCCGGCTGCGCGACGATCTCGACGTGGTCGCCGAGCGGGCCGACGGCTACGAGGGCCCGCTGAAGGTGTCCCTGTGCGGCTGGTGGACCCTCGCGGCGAGCGTGGACCTGCCGCGGGGCGGGCGGG
>JBHAES010000403.1:0-12336 GCA_041855725.1 Actinomycetota bacterium | reverse complement strand
GGTCGTGCACCGGTGGTCGCAGGCCAAGGCGTGAGCCTTGGACGCGCCCCCGCCACGGCTATGCCCGTACGTAGTGGGCGACCCAGTCGATCTCGATGTCGTTGACGGCCGGGGTGAGCGGACCGGGCACGCCACCGTCGACGGTCTCGTAGTCCTTGGCGATGCCGTTCGGGTCCATGGCGCCGGCCTGGAAACCGATCCACATGCGCTTGGTGGTGACGCTGGGATGGCGGATCTCGCCCCACGGTCGACCGTCGAACGTGAACGTGATGAGGTCGGGCTCAACGATGACGCCGTAGGTGTGCCAGCCGCTCATGTCGGGGTTGTCGAAGAACCGGTGCTCCTGCTTGTTGTCGGGGTCCCAGTGGTAGACGCCCATCACCTGGGGGCCGTTGACGCGCCCCTCGGCGAAGTCGATCTCGGGCGGCCAGCCCTCGTCCTCGGGCCACAGCAGGAATGCGTACCCGATGCCCTTGGCCCTGGGGAACCTGGCCCGGATCTCCCAACGCCCCTGCACGGCGGAGAAGATCTCGCCGCTGCCGGCGCCGCCGGTGCTCCACCGTCGCGCGTCGTACTCGTACTGGGTACGGATGACGAGCCGGCCGTCACGGGTGAACGAGTTCTTCTGCGACATCACACCCATCGCGCCGTGGCCGACAGGAGGGTCGTTCCAGCCGTAGCGGACCCACCTCGTCTGCTCGATCGGCACGTCGAAGTCGTCGTGGTAGTCCATGCGCCAACCGGGGAGCTGGGCGACCTGCCCCGACGGGGCGGTGGTGCTCGCGGTGGCGCTGCGGGTGGCCCGTGCGGTCGGGGTCGCCGACGACGACGCGGCGGCGGGTCTCGCCGTGGTGGCGGGGCGGGTCTTCGGCACCGAGGAGCCGGCGGTGCGCGCCGTGGTGGCCGAGCCAGCGGGCAGCGACGCGTCCGGGTCGGCTACCGGCTCCACCCGTTCGGGGACGGCGGTGACGTCGACGGGCGGACCGCCGCCGACGTCCTCGGTGGTCTCGGCCCGGCTGGCGGGCACGGCGGTGAGGCTGCGTCCCGACAGCTGCGGCTGCGCGAGGACGCCGCCGCCGACCAGCAGACCGCACGCCGTCGCCAGGACGAGAAGAGGTCGGACGGTCCGGATGCGCATCCCCGCTGGGTCCTCTCGCTGGACGGCCCCCCTGGCTCAGCACCCTAACAAGACCCGGGTCTCACGTCACGGGTCCCCGGGCGGGTCAGCGACCTTCGTCGTCGCCGAGCGCGAGGATCGCCGCCGCCGCGGCCCGTACGGCGTCGTCGACCCACGCGGGGATGGGCTCGGGCCCGCGCAGGTAGCGGCGCACGAGCCCGTACGGACCCTCCTGGCAGGCGATGGTGACGAGGTCGACGCGGCGCTCGTCGACGTGGCCGTAGCGGCGCGCGACGAGCCGGAGGTACTCGGCTGCCACGGTGCGGCGGCGCCCACCCCGGACCGGACGAGCGGGCCGGTGGTGCTCACGGTGCGGCGCGGCGGCCTCATCCGCCGCGACATGCTCGCTGCGATCACCCGGGCGTACGCGACCGGCACGCGACGTGCTGGGTGGGGTGCCGACTCGGCGTCGAGGTGCGAGCCCGTACGAGCCCCGCGCCCACCAGGCCTGATGCGCCCCCGGGGGACCGACCGGCGGTCCGTGCCCGGGCTCGACGCTCGCCGTGGCCGGCACGACGGCAGGGGAGCGGGGTGGGGCAGCGGCGGTGACCCGGACGAGGCGCGCAGTCCTGCGCCGGCGCCTGCGCGGCGCCCCGGCCGGGTACTAGGCTCCCTGGGGTCAGCGTCGCCTGCCAGGCGACGACGCTGCGACGATCATGGAGGATCTGTCACATGCCTGAGACCTCGGGCCTGCTCACCCCGACACCGCCGTCCACCCCTCGCGTGGCCCTCGACCACGACGTGATCGCCCGCGAGGCCCGACTCTCCCCGGCGAAGATCGCCGTCTGGGTGGTGGTCGCCGTGCTCGGCGGCCTGGGGTGGGTGATGATCGCGCTCGCCCGCGGCGAGGCGATCAACGGCATCTGGTTCGTGTTCGCGGCGGTGTGCTCCTACCTCATCGCGTTCAAGTTCTACGCCGCCATCGTCGCCGCCCGGCTGACCCAGCCCGACGACCGGCGCGCCACCCCGGCGGAGTACAAGCACGACGGCCACGACTTCGTGCCCACCGACCGGCGCATCCTCTACGGGCACCACTTCGCCGCGATCGCGGGCGCCGGCCCGCTCGTCGGCCCGGTGCTGGCCGCGCAGATGGGCTACCTGCCGGGCACGATCTGGATCATCGTCGGCGTGGTCTTCGCCGGCGCCGTGCAGGACTACGTGGTGCTGTTCTGCTCCATGCGCCGCGGCGGCCGCTCCGTGGGCCAGATGGCCAAGGACGAGCTCGGCCGCGTCGGCGGCATCGCCGCCCTGATCGCCACGCTCGTGATCATGATCATCATCATCGCCATCCTGGCGCTCGTGGTGGTCAACGCCCTGGGCGAGTCGGCGTGGGGCGTGTTCAGCGTGGGCATGACCATCCCGATCGCGCTGTTCATGGGCGTCTACCTGCGCTACCTGCGGCCCGGCAAGGTCACCGAGGTGTCGGTGATCGGCTGCGGGCTGCTGCTGGCCGCCATCATCGGCGGCGGGGCGGTGGCGGGTACGAGCTGGGGCCAGGCGCTGTTCCACCTCGACCGGGTCACGCTCGCCTGGGCGATCATCGTCTACGGGTTCGTGGCGGCGGTGCTGCCGGTGTGGCTGCTGCTCGCCCCGCGCGACTACCTGTCCACGTTCATGAAGGTCGGCACCATCGCCATGCTGGCGGTCGCGATCGTCGTCGTACGGCCCGAGATCGAGGTGCCGGCCGTCACCGTCTGGGCCTCCCGCGCCGACGGCCCGGTGTTCAGCGGGTCGCTGTTCCCGTTCCTGTTCGTGACGATCGCGTGCGGCGCGCTGTCCGGGTTCCACGCGATGATCGCCTCGGGCACCACCCCCAAGCTCGTCGAGAAGGAGCGCCAGACCACGCTGATCGGCTACGGCGGCATGCTCATGGAGTCGTTCGTGGCGATCATGGCGCTCGTCGCGGCGCTGTCGGTCGACCAGGGCATCTACTACGCCATGAACTCGTCGTCGGCGGCCACGCGCGGCACTGTCGAGGGCGCGGTGGCGTTCGTGAACTCGCTCGGCCTCAGCGGGGTGCACCTGACCCCCGACCAGCTCACCCAGACCGCGGCGGCGGTGGGGGAGCACTCCATCGTGTCGCGTACGGGCGGCGCCCCCACGCTGGCCGTCGGGCTCGCCACGATCATGCACCAGTGGTTCGGCGGCCCGGCGATGATGAGCTTCTGGTACCACTTCGCCATCATGTTCGAGGCCCTGTTCATCCTGACCTCGGTCGACGCCGGCACCCGCGTGGCGCGGTTCATGCTCGCCGACGCGCTGGGCAACGTCTACCCGAGGTTCCGGGAGGCGAGCTGGAAGCCGGGCAGCTACCTCACCACAGGGCTCATGGTGGCCGGCTGGGGGGCGATCCTGCTGCTGGGCGTCACCGACCCGCTGGGCGGCATCAACACCTTCTTCCCGCTGTTCGGCGTGGCCAACCAGCTGCTCGCAGCGGTGGCGCTGGCGGTCTGCATGACGATCTTCGCCCGCCGCGGCCGCCGGTGGGCCCTGCTCATCGTGGCGGCGCCGCTCACCTTCGCGGCGGTGGTGACGATCACCGGCTCGTTCCTCAAGATCTTCAGCCCCGACCCGCGGGTGGGCTACTGGGCCAACCACAACCGCTACGCGGCCGCGCTCGCCCGCGGCGAGACCGAGCTCGGCGGCGTCAGGGGAGAGGCCGCCATGGCCGCCGTGGTACGCAACACGGCCGTGCAGACCTCGCTGTCGGTGGTGTTCCTCGCCTGCGCCCTCGTGGTGATCACCATGTGCGTCTACCAGACGATCCGGGCGCTCACCGGCGCCAACCTGCGCGACACCGAGGACCCGCCGGTGCAGTCGGAGTACTTCGCTCCGGCCGGGCTCGTGCCCACCCGCGCCGAGAAGGACCTCGAGCAGGAGTGGCAGGCCTACTACGCCGAGCACCCGGAGAAGAGCTACACGGGGGCCCACTGATGCCCGCGCGCCTCGCCGCCGCCTGGCGGGCGGTCGGGTGGTGGGTGGCCGGCGTGCTCGGCGAGCACCGCTACGCCCACTACCTGCAGCACCACCGCCGCCACGGCGGTGGCGAGGCGCTCACCGAGCGCGAGTTCTGGCGCGCCGAGCACGCCCGGGCCGACCGAGAGCCGGGCAGCCGGTGCTGCTGAGCGGGCCCGTCGTCGTCCGCGCCGCGACGCCCGCCGACCGGGCGCGCGTGGCGCAGGATGCTCGCCGTCGACCAGGCCCGGCAGGGTCGCGGGGTGGGCACGGCGCTGCTGTCGGCGGTCATCGAGCGGGCCCGTCGCGACGGCTGCCGGCCGTAGCCGACCCGGACCGCTGGCGGCCCGGCGGGGTCCGTCTCAGGTGTCCGTCAGACCGAGACGGGGACCACTGCCTTGCCCTTGGCCCAGGTCACCCAGAAGCTGGCCACCTGCGGACCCGTGAGGCCACGGCGGCGACAGAATCGAACATACCCGTGCGAGTCGATGGTCCACCACTCGGGCAGCTCATCGAAGTCACCGGCCACCTCGCGTGGCGCGCGGACACGGACGTTCGTCGCCGTCCCAGGGCCGACATTCCTCAGCTCGTAGACGATACGATCCTCGGCCCGACCGGCCTCTCTGATCCTCCAGACGACCGCCCGCTCGTGACGGTTCTTCCACCATTCCTCGGCACCGGTGAGGAACCGGACCACCCGGAGCAGCAAGAAGAGCGTCGACAGTCCGCTGAACGGGTCCACCGCGACCTTCACCTCCTCGGAAGCCTTGGGGCTCGCTGCCCGGGCAGCTCGAGCCCGCCGGGTCAACGCGACGGTAGTCCGGCGGGGCGCCGATGCCAGGGGACATGAGACAGGCGTCATAATGTCATAATGCACATTATCGGTCACAAGGGTTGACGCCCCGGAGGGGGCAAGGACCTCCGCCGACCCACGTCTGACCCACTCGTGCCGGCCGATCCCCGGACACCCCCGTCGATCCCCGACCCCGACTCAGGTGACCCGCGCGCCCGCGGTGGCATCAACCGGTCCGGCGGGACGGTTCGGCGTCACGGCCCGCCGGTTCGAACCGACCAGAACCCACCCGCGCGCACCCTCGCATAATCGAACATCAATCGGATGGGCTCGTACGCATCGGCGGCGGGGCCGGGCAGCCACGGCTTGGCTCGACTCCCCCACGGCCATGCGTAGACTGGCGCGTCGGCCGGGTGGGCGGCACGACGGGAGGACGCGATGGGTGGCGCGACGGTGCGGGAACGTGCCCGCCGCGTCGGCTTCCCGTGGCGGGCTGGCGACCAACGTGGTGTTCGGCCTGGTGCGGGCCGCGGTGCTCGCGGGCGCGGTGGCGGCCGCCGGCGGCGGGCTGGCCGGCTACAGCCACGGCCAGCTCATGACCTTCGTGTGGCTCGGTCAGGGGCTGCTGGGGTCGGTCAACCTGTGGGGCCGCACCGACCTGACCGAGCGGGTGCGCACGGGCGACATCGCCGTCGACTACGCCCGGCCGGTGCCGGTGGTCGGTGCCTACCTCGCGACCGACCTGGGGGCGGCCCTCTACGTGCTCGTGCCGCGTGGGCTGCCGGTGCTCGCCCTCGGCTGGCTCGTGTCGGGGCTGGCGTTCACCGCCGACCCCGTCGGCTTGGCCCTCGCCCCCGTGAGCCTGCTGCTGGGCATGGTCCTGGCGCAGCTGACGGTGTACGGGGTGGCGCTGCTCGGCTTCTGGGTCGTCGAGACCCGCGGCTTCGTCACCGCGTACGCCGGGGTGGGCAGCTTCTTCGCCGGGATCGGTGTCCCCGTGCGGCTCATGCCCGAGTGGCTGCAGGCCGTCGCCTCCTGCACGCCGTGGCCGAGCATGCTCCAGGTGCCGCTCGACGTCGCCTCGGGCCGCCTGGTCGGCGGCGAGGCGGTGGCGGCGGTCGGCTGGCAGGTCGGCTGGCTGCTCGCGGTGGGGCTGCTCGTCTCCGGCATCGCCAGGCTGGGCCGGCGGCACCTGGAGGTGCAGGGTGGCTAGGGGGTCCTCGCGCTGGGCCCCCTACCGCGCGGTCCTCGCCTCGCGGCTGCGCAGCCAGCTCTCCTACCGCGGCAGCTTCGTCACCGACGTCGTGGTGTCGGGGCTGATCGGGTGCGTCGAGCTCGCCGAGGTGTGGATCGTGTTCTCGGCGGCGAAGGTGCTGGGCGGGCTCGACCTCGCCGGCGCGCTCCTGCTCTACGGGCTGGCGGCGACGTCGTACTCGCTCGCCGACCTGGTCGTCGGCCACGCCGACCAGCTCCCCCGCTACGTCGTCAGCGGCCGGCTCGACGTGTTCTACCTGCGGCCCCAGCCGCTGCTGGCCCAGCTCGTGACGAGCGACATCTCGCTGCGGCGGCTGTCTCGTACGGTCGTGGGCGTGGCCTCGCTGGTCGTCGGCCTCGCCTGGGCGCAGGTCGGCTGGTCGGCGGCCGCGGTGGCGATGCTGGTGATCGCGCTGACGTGCGGGTGGCTGGTGTTCGCGGGCCTGTTCGTCGGGGCCGCCGCCCTGCAGTTCTTCCTGATCCGCGGCGACGAGATGGTGAACGCGCTCACGTACGGCGGCTCGTACGCGGCCCGCCAGCCCGCCGGCGTGCTCCCGGTGCCGCTGCGGCTGGCGTTCGCCTACGTGGTGCCGGCCGCGTTCGTCGCCTACCTGCCGACGCTGGTCATCCTCGGGCGGCCCGGGCCCGCCTACCTGCCCGCCTGGCTCGGGTGGGCGCTGCCGGGTGCGGCCGCCGCCACGTGGCTCGCGGCGGCGCTGCTGTGGCGGCTCGGCACCCGGCACTACCAGAGCGGAGGCGGCTGATGATCATCGAGACGAGCGCCCTCACCAAGCACTACACGCGCCGGACCGGGCGCGGGCTGCGGCGCACCACCGAGGTGGTCCGGGCCCTCGACGGGCTCACCCTCGGCGTCGAGGAGGGGTCGGCGGTCGGGTTCATCGGTGCCAACGGTGCCGGCAAGTCGACCACCATCAAGCTGCTCGTGGGGATCCTCGTGCCCACCGCGGGCAGCGTACGGACGTGCGGGCTCGACCCGGTGCGGCAGCGCCGCGACCTCGCCCGGCGCGTCGGGGTGGTGTTCGGGCAGCGCAGCCAGCTGTGGTGGGACCTGCCCGTCCGGGAGTCGTTCACGATCCTCGCCGCGATCCACGGCCTGGGCCGCCGGGCGGCCGACGCCCGCCTCGACGAGCTGACCGAGCGGCTCGAGCTCGGCCCCACCCTCGACGTCCCGGTCCGGCAGCTGTCGCTCGGGCAACGGATGCGGGCCGAGGTGGCGGCCGCCCTCCTCCACTCCCCCGCCCTGGTGATCCTCGACGAGCCCACCATCGGGCTCGACGTGGTGAGCAAGCAGCGGCTGCGGGACGTCCTCACCGCCGAGCGCACCACCCACGGCACCACCCTGCTGCTCACCACCCACGACATGGGCGACGTGGCGCGCCTGTGCGAACGGGTCGTCGTGATCGACAAGGGCAGCCAGGCGTTCGACGGCTCCCTGGCCGACCTCGTGCGTCTCGGCGGCGGCGAACGGGTGCTGGTCGTCGACCTGTGGGAGGCCACCGGTGACCTCACCGACCTGCCCGGCGCCCGGCTGCTCGCCTCGCACAGCGACGGGATGCGGCAGCGGTTCGCGTTCGACCCGGCCACCACCACCGCCGCCGCCCTCGTCGCCGCTGTCAGCGACCGCGCTCCCCTGCGCGACCTCACGATCGAGGACCCCGACATCGAGGACGTCGTACGCCGCCTCTGGCAGCAGCGCCGCTGAGGCTCAGCCCCGGCTCTTGTCGCGCTGCGTGCGAAGCCGCTCCACCAGCCGTTGCCCGAGCAGTCTGCGCGGCGGTTCCTGACGCCGCTCGCGAAGTCTCAGCATCCCGACGGTGTGGTCGATCAGACGTGACAACCTAGGTCGGAACCGGCGGAGCTGGAACAACGCTTCCTGTGCGACGACTCCGGCGGCCATCCGGAACCGGTGGTACAAGGCGAGCTCGACCCGGGGGCGGAACATCTCCACCGGTGCCCGTAGCGGCCACACCTTCATCGCCCGGGGGAGCAGGAAGACCCGGGCCGCGTCCCCCCAGGCTCCCACGACCCGGAACCGACTGACCAGCTCGCGATAGTCCTGCGGCCAGGCGGCATCATCGATCCGCTCCCCGCCGGCCATCCGAGCCTCTTGCAGCGCCCTGAGCTCACCGTGACGGTAGTTGAGGGTCCGGATCACAGACGACGAGCTGGCCTGGTCGTGGCCGGCCGCCTGCGTGATCTCGATCCGAGCGGGATCCTCGGGGTCACCGAGCTTCGACCGGGCTGTCTCTCGACGCCACTGGAGGTCACGGCTGAGCCGTCCGTCCTGGTCAGGCAGGATCCGGGCAGCGAGGTCGCGAACGCTCTGGTCAGCCCGCCAGCGCACGTCAGGGAGCCGTTGCATCTGCTCCCAGACCCGACTCAGGGTGTCGGCCACCTGCAGGCGTACGTGGGCGGGCACGTCGGGGGTCTGCTCGATCGCGCTGGCCAGCCGGATCAGCTCGCGCAGCGCTCGACGGTACCGTCCGCTGATCCAGTCGCACGCCGCGGATCGCTCCGCCCGCAGCAGCCGGTCGGCCAGCGCATCCGTCGGGTACGCCTGTCGCCACAGGCTCCGCGCGGCGCGGTACCGGCCCGCGTGCCAGGCCGCATCGGCGAAGGCACCCGCGGTCTCGGCTGTCACCCGGTCGGGATCGAGCCGCAGGATCTCCAGCAGCGGCTCGGGGCAGCCGAGCTGAGCCCACAGCTCGATGGTGGCGCGGCGGCGCGCGGTCGCCGTCCAGACGCTGGGGTCGGGCAGCCACGGGTCCTTCTCAAGCTGGGGAGCAACGTGCGGCACTCGTTCCAGGTGCCAGGACTGAGCCAGCAGGTCCAGCACCTGGCGGGTAGCCCCCCGGACCACCACCACCTCCGCGCCCGCCGCCCGCATCAGGTGGAGAGCCGGGATGTCGAGGCCGGTCTCGATCCGCAGGTCCGGGTCTGCGTGGTCATGGTTCACCCAGACCACCAGCTTGCCTGCCAGTAGGTCCGGGGCGAGGCTGGCCAGGTACGGGTCGACATCGAAGTAGTCCAGCCCGGAGTACCCGGTGACGAGGAGCGAGTCGCAGTCTCGCAGCCACGAGTCCAGACGATGCTGCACGTCGGGCTGGAGCCCGTGCTCGATCAGGGGAAGGGTGATCCCCAGCCTCGTCAGGTCGCTCCCGGGCGTTGCCAGCCCGTGGACGTGCAGGAGCTGCCGTGCCATCTGCTCGGCCAGCCCGGGCCCGGCGGCTCTCTCGATTCCCGGATCGATGTTGGCCGTGACATGTCGGCCGCAAGCGGCCAGGTGCTGAGCAAAGAACGTGTGGAGGTCGTTGGGTTCGATGGTGACCATGTCCGACACCAGGTCGCGCAGCCCCGCCGAGCCGTAGCAGTGCGCCACGACCGTCAGGACGGTCTCGAAGCGAGGAAAGCCGCCCGGCATCCCGGTCGCTTCGAAGAGCCGGCCCACCTGGTCGGGGTGGACCTGGTCGCAGCAGTGCTCCAGCGCCCGACGGGTATAGCCGTTCCCCGCTGGCAGACCCGCTGGAGCGTCCACCGAGATGCCGGCGCCGGTCAGCACCAGCGTCTCCCTTGGTGAGGCGAGCCGACCGAGCACGTTCTCGACAGTGTCCACAGCAGATCGATCCTTCAAACCTCGCGGCTCTCGGCGACAACACTTCTGCCACTATCCCAGAGAGGTACGGTCCGGCGCGTGCGGTCAGGGCGCGCGCGGCTCGATAACCATCAGCCCTTCCGCTCTGGTGGTGTCGCGCGCCGAGCCGCCGCGGGTGGCTGGCCGCGCGCCACCCTCGTCGCCGCTGTCAGCGACCGCGCTCCCCTGCGCGACCTCACGATCGAGGACCCCGACAT
Source organism: Actinomycetota bacterium (assembly GCA_041855725.1). Lineage (GTDB taxonomy): Bacteria > Actinomycetota > Actinomycetes > Propionibacteriales > Propionibacteriaceae > JBHAES01. Next base: position 2,287 of record JBHAES010000403.1, on the reverse strand, counting down.
CGAGGACGTCGTACGCCGCCTCTGGCAGCAGCGCCGCTGAGGCTCAGCCCCGGCCGGCGTGGGTCGCGAAGAAGTCGGCCAGCCGGCGGCTGCCGGTGCCCTCCCCCACCGAGTCGTGGCACATCGTCCAGGAGACGAAGCGGAGCGTGTCGGCCCGCCGCGGGCTGACCACGCCCAGGACGGCGACCGCGGCCGACAGGAACCCGGGTGCGAGCCGCGTCGTCCGCACCGGGCGCCCGAGCGCTGCGAAGGCGCGCTCGGCGACGTCCTGCCAGGTGAGCACCTCCGGGCCCCCGACGTCCCAGGTGCCCGACCCGCCCGCGGCGAGCCGGTCGACGCAGCACGCGGCGAGGTCGGCGCCGTGGATCGGGTGCAGCCGCACCTGCGGACGCACGAGCAGCACCCTCCCCCGCCGCGCCATCTCGAGCACCTGCAGCAGGTCGGAGAAGTACGCGGACGGGTTGACGACCTGGTCTGCCACCGACGACGACCGCAGCGCCGCCACGAACGCCGCCTTCGCCCGCGTCAGCCGTGCCGGGCACCGGTCGCCGCCGATGACGTTGACGTAGCAGAACCGCTCGGCCCCGTGCCGCTCGGCGGAGCGGAGGATGGCGAGGTTGGCCCGGTGGTCGACCTGCCACGGGTCGGCCCCCTGCCGCGTGACGCCGAGGGCGGACACCACGGCGTCGACCCCCTCGGCGACGCCCGCGACGAAGGTCGGGTCCACGACGTCCCCCACCGCCCAGTCGGCCACCAGCCCGTCGAGTGACGGCGACCCGTACGGGCCGGGGGCGAGGGCCCGCTCCCGGCTGCGGACGATCGCGCGCACCTGGTGGCCGCGGCCGTGCAGCTCCGCGACGAGGTGGCGGCCGAGGTAGCCGGTGGCCCCGGCGACGAGCGTCATCGGCATGAGGTCCTCCTCGCAGGGCGCGTACGCCCCACTGTAGCCCCCACGGCGCTCAGCCGGCCGGGCCCTTCTCGCGGATCAGCCCGCACTCCGCCGGGGTCGGCGAGACCCCGATCCGGCGGAGCAGGCCCACTCCGCGTCCGCGGTGACGAGGCCGCGGGTCACGACGACCCGGGAGCACCGGGCACCGGGCCGGGCGCGGCGTCGGGTCGGGGCAGCGGGCATCCGGCCACCGCCTCGGCGATCGTGAAGGTCTCCTCCAGGGTGGCGACGTGCCCCAGGTACGTCAGCCGGTAGGCGACCGTGCCGATGAGCATGTCCACGCTGGTCTGCGGATCCGGACCCCGCCACCGGCCCGCCGCGAGGGCGCGGGCCACGGCGTCGACGGCCCCGTCGCGCAGCGGGGCGATGACGCGCTCGCGGTAGGCGACCTGAGCCTGCGGGGAGGCGGTCAGCTCGAGGGCGAGCTGCGGCAGCGCAACGTCCAGGGGCGGCGTGGTCAGGTAGGAGTGGGCGCGCACGATCGCGGCGGCCAGGTCGGCCAGGGGATCGTCGGTGCAGGGCGGCGTGCGCTCCCCCAGGGCCGTGTCGACGGCGTCGACGGCGAGCTCGGCCAGCGAGGACCACCGGCGGTAGATGGTGGACTTGGGCACGCCGGCTCGGGCGGCGACGGCGTCGATGCGCAGGCCGCGGTACCCGACCTCGGTCATGAGGGCGAAGGTCTCGGCGAGGATGCGGTCGTCCAGGCTGGGGTCACGGGGGCGGCCGCCGCGGGCGGCCGGCCGCTGGTCGGTGCCCGGCTCACCGGCGGGCGTACCGTGTGGGCGTCGTGTCGCAGCCATCGCAGCCACGATACGCTACCCTTGGTTGCGCAACCCACGGTAGCGATATCGCTCCGTCCCGACGAGGAGGTTCAGAGGATGGGTCGAAGGACGGCACCGCCGCGCCCGGACCCGGTGACCGTGGCCACCGCCGGGCTGTTCTTCTCCTGGCTCGTGCACGACCTGGAGGAGCTCGCGACCATGCCCGGCAGACCCCACCCCTTCGTGGGGCGGTTGCCGTTCCTGCCCGACGACGTGCGCCGCCAGGGACTCTCGCGCGAGCAGGTCTGCGTGGCGCTGTCGCTCGTGGGGGTGCTCATGGCGGCGGCGTCGATCGACGGCTACCGCACGCGGGGGCGGTCACGCTTCTACCAGTCGGTGCTCTTCGCGTACGGGATGCACTCCTTCATCCACCTCGGCTCGGCCGCGCTCGCTCGCGGCTACACCTCCGGGTCCGCCACGGCACTGCCGGTGGTCCTGCCGTTCTGGCTCTTCGCCCGCCGGGTCCTCGCCGCCGACGGGGTCAAGGTGCGGCCCCGCTGGTGGGCGCTGGCGGCCT
>JBHAES010000402.1:0-3963 GCA_041855725.1 Actinomycetota bacterium | reverse complement strand
GCGTCGAGGGGGACGACGGGCTCCCGGCGCACCCCAGGTCCGAGCTGTGCCCCAGGTCCGAGCAGTGCCCCAGGTCCGACCCGGACGGCAGGCGCCATGGGGACGACAGGGCCCGCCCGGCCCACCGGTGCGACGCCGCGTGCGACCGGGACCCCTGACCCGACCCGCCCCCTTGCCGGGAAGCTGGCGACGCGCCCGTCAGACCCGGCGCCCCGGGCAGACGTCGCCGACCAGCCTGACCCCCTCGTCCGGCTCTGCGACCTGTCGGTGCACTACCTGGGCCGCGACGACTGGGTGCTCGACGGCGTGGACCTCACCCTTCTCGCCGGCCGGGTGACAGCGGTGATCGGGCCGTCGGGCTGCGGCAAGACCACGCTGGTGCGCACGGTGTGCGGGCTGGTTCCCCACTGCCTGCCCTCGGAGTACCGGGGCAGCGTCCGGCTGGCGGGCGAGGAGGTGGCCGACGCGCGCGTCGACCTCCTGTGCACCCAGGTGGCGTACGTGGGGCAGGACCCCGACGCCGCCGTCGTCACCCCCACGGTCCGCGGCGACGTGTGCTTCCCGCTGCAGAACCTCTGCCTCGACCGTACGCAGATCGAGGCCCGCGCCGACGCCGCCCTGCGCGCCACCGGGCTCGCCGACCTCGCCGACCGTGACCCGTGGACCCTCTCGGGCGGCCAGCGGCAGCGTGTGTCCCTCGCCGTGGCGCTGGCCATGCGGACCCCGATGGTCGTGCTCGACGAGCCGACCGCCACCATCGACACCCTCGGCCGGTCCGACTTCTACGGTCTCGTCGCCGACCTGGTCGCCGACGGCACCGCGGTGCTCGTCATCGACCACGACCTCGACCCGGTGCTGCCGCTGGTCGACCAGGTGCTGGCCCTCGACGCCGCGGGCCGCAGGATCGCGCTGGCCCCGCCGCGGGAGGTGTTCACCCGCCACCGCGCCGAGCTCGACGCCGCCGGGGTGTGGCTGCCCCGCGCCCTCCGCGACGGCGGCGCCCCGGGCGCGCTCACCTGCGACGAGGCGGGCATCCGGCTGCCCGACCTCGCCGACCTCTGCGACCCCCACGACGTGCGCTACCTGCGTCGTGGCCCCGACGGGTGGCGGCCCGTCCCCGCCCTCGACGGGCCCCTCCCGGACGGCGCCCCGGACGGCACCGCTGCGGACGTCCTCGCACCGAGCCCCGTCACCGCGCCGACCGTACGCCTGGTCGACCTACGGGTGCCGGGACGCTCACCGGCGGTGTCGATGACGCTGCACGCCGGTGACCTGGTCGGCGTGGTGGGACCGAACGGGTCCGGCAAGTCGTAGCTGCTGTCGGCCCTGGCGGGCCTGCTGCCGTTCGAGGCGACCGCCGCCGAGGTGTGCGGCGAGCCGCTGCGGCGGGGCCGGCACCGGGTCGGCTACGTGTTCCAGAACCCGGAGCACCAGTTCGTCGCCACCACGGTGGCCACCGAGCTGGCCGCGGGCGGCGCGACACCCGAGAGGGTCGAGGAGCTGCTCGACCAGTTCCACCTCGTCCGTCATCGCTGCCAGCACCCGCTGACCTTGTCGGGCGGCCAGGCGAGGCGGCTGTCGGTGGCCACGATCGCCGCCGACCCGCGTCCGGTCGTCGTGCTCGACGAGCCGACGTACGGCCAGGACTGGGCCAGCACCGGCGAGCTGCTGAGACTCATCGAGTCGCTGCGTGCGCAGGGACGCACGGTCGTGATGGCCACCCACGACCTCGAGCTCGCCACCGAGCACTGCACGCACCTCGTCGCCCTGCCGCTCGACCCCGCCAGCGCGACACCGCTACCGGGCGGCACCCATACGTACGACGCCTCGACCGCCGGCGAGGCCCGGGCGGTCGCTCCACCACCGAGGCGCAGGCGGTCTCCGTACGCCAGCCTCAACCCGCTGACGTTGTTCCTCGCCGGGCTGGGGCCGATCCTCGCCCTGCTGGTGGTGGGCGACCTCCGCTGGAACGTGGCCGCCCTCGCCGCCGGCTCGGTGCTGCTGCTCGGGGCAGGGTTGCCGTGGCGGCGCACCCTCGCCCTGGTGGCCGCGCCCTGGCTCGTCGCGGCGCTCATGACGTACGCCCTGTCGACCCTCGTGGCCGCCGACGCGTGGCAGCGGCTCTACGCCGTCGACCGGGCACCGCTGACCGGGACCCTGGTCGGCGCCGCGGTGGGGATCCTGCTGCTGTCGGGCTGCACCACCGACCCGGAGTCGTTCATCCGGGCGCTCACGACCACCGTCGGCGTCCCCTACCGCATCGGCGCCGCCGGCACCGCCGCCGTCGCGTTCCTCGGCCGGCTGCACCAGGACCTGCGGCTGCTGCGGACCGCCCGGACGCTCCGCGGCGTGGGCGCCCGGTGGGGGCCGGCGGCCCCGCTGGTGCGGTGGGGGTCGTCGCTGCTGCCGCTGACGGTGCTGGCGGTGCAGCACGCCGAGCGGGTGGCGCTGTCGATGGACTCGCGCGCCTTCGGCGCCCACCCGCGCCGCACCGAGCTCCGCGACGAGCCGTGGCGCGGCCGCGACTGGCTCGTCGTCGCCCTCGCCTGGGCCGGCGCCCTCGCCCTCGTCACGACCCGCTGACCCGACCCCGCTGCCCGCACCAACCGAGGAGCTGGACCGCTGGCGAGCCAGCCAGCCGCCGTGCTCGCGGTCACCGGCCAGCAGGGGCACGGGCCGGCACGCCTCGGGCCGGGGGTCGCTGCCGGCACCGGGACGACCCTGGTGGTCATGGGGCACGCTCGATCGCGCCTCGCTGGCCCGGACCGGCGGGCAAGGCCCGGCCGCCGAAGGTCGCCGAGAGAAGTTGTCCACAGATCCTGACCGGGGCCTCGGTGACCGGTGCCGAGCGTGCCATGCTGTGGTGGTCATCCCCCGACGGAGGTCAGCAGTGACAGCGTTGATGCGCAAGACCCTCGCCCTGGCGGGCGCAGTCGTCGTTCTCGCCGGGTGCGTCCCAGGGTCGGGCACGCCGGTGCCGACGTTCCAGTGCACCGGCGCCGACCCCGACGGGCCGAAGACCCCGTGCTCCCAGGAAGAGTTCGAGACCCAGCAGAAGACGTACTACCTCGAGCGTGAGGCGATGGAGGTCTACGAGGAGTACTGGGCGGTGCTGATGGCCCTGCTGGAGGAGGGCGCGCCCGAGGACGCGGAGCAGCGGCTGAGCCCGTACCTGGCCGACCCCGACCTCGGGGTCGAGACGACTCTTCTCCGCCGCCATCGTGAGATGGGGTTGGTGTCTGCTCGGATGAAGCACAGTCTGACGATGTGGCCGTCGAGGGCCGATGCGGTGGAGGGGTCCCTGGTGACGATCGTGGGGTGCGAGGACACCCGAGGGAGCACCTTCGAGTGGTCGACCCGAGAGCCGACCCAGGGGATCCTCACCCGAACGGCCAGACACTTCAAGCGGGTGGACGGACGACTGAAGAGCTACGACATCACCGAACGAGAGGTTGAGCGGTGCGACAGGTGACGACGGCCCTGATCGCGGGTGCGGTCCTGGTTGTGACCCTGGTCTTGGGTCCCCCGGCCACGGCAGAGGCAGGCACGTGCAGCACCACCACGAAGAAGGGTTGGGGGGGTGTGGGTGTTGAGGTCCAGTGCGAGGAGAAGAAGCAGGCGTCGCAGCCTGCGGCTTCGAGCGGGCCCGCTGCGGCTCCCGCTGCTTCGTCCGGGCCGGGGCAGGAGGAGGAGATCCGGCGTCTGCAGGAGAAGTACGAGCGGTGCCTCGAGCTCCGGGAAGAGGCGGGGACCTCGCTGGTGACGGGCGAGCCGATAAGGTGTGATCCTCCGCCGTCGGTCTTCACTTCGTTGCCTGAGACCGCCCCGGACGCGGCCGCGCGTGAGGCGACGGAGGCGGTGGTGCGACAGGCCGCAGCGGAGCTCCAGCTGCCGTCGCCGGACCCGAAGGTCGGCCCGGACCCGTCGCTGAACAAGTGGAACATCGTCGCGGTCGGGTACCCG